>JADJGQ010000003.1:300000-513391 GCA_016708025.1 bacterium
CGTTTTGCCGTCGTTCATCCATTGGCGGGTCGTTCGATTCCAGGTATACCATCCGATTGAATAGTCACCTGAGTCGACCACGACCGCAACGGTATTGTCGTAGATCATGCCGCCGATGCGAACGCGACCGGTACCTTCGCGATTGACGAGATACTGCTGCGGTCCAAAGCTCTGTCCTTTGTCGGTGGAGATCCAATAGCGGATACTGTTGTTATCGTCGAGTCCACGCGAGATCGATATCACTGTATCTGATCCCGGGAGACGGTAGGCCGACGCAATGTACAGGTCCGTCTCTGTCAGCGGCCACTGATAGGTAAAGAGCGTTTGCAGGGAGTCCACGCCCGTGCGGGTCAGAGCATAAAGTCGATTATCGCTATTGCGCCCCAGGTAAACGGTGTCACGATATACTGAAATGTGCGCATGATCGAGATCGTTGAGGGCTCCGGCGTTTTTGCCGACCCAGCGTACGGTCGAATCAAGATTGTAGGTCATAACAAACGCGTTATTGCCGGTAAATCCATGCGTGTAGAAGACCACATCGCCGGCGCCAGAGAGTGGGGCGATCTGAAAACGCGGAATCGACAGCGGGTTAAAGACCGCAGAGGTACTGCTATCGATGGCGTATTGCTGCACCGTGATAGAAGTCTGCCCCATGACCTGCGAGGCGCATATGAAGATCAAGAGAAGGAGTCCGCGAGCAACTTTCATTTTCATCTCCTACAGATCGTTCCCGGATCGATTCAGATAACTCTGGAATCTGGCCGGGCACCAACCAGAATCGCAAATTCGTTGTGGCTGGGCCGTTATTACAGACAGACGATGGTCACCGGCGTAAGGTGATCCAGCGCCAAACCAGTCAAACTGTCTGTTCCTTATAGTTTTCGACGAATATCGGCCTGGAATTTATACTAGCCTTTATACAAAGTTACAACCCTTCGTTTCAAGGCCAGGGCGAACTCCGAGCTCGCCGACTAACCACCTAACCGATAACATGTTAGGGAATTCAACCGCGGTCGGGACTGGAGACCTTGCCCAGTTCGCTGATCAGCGATCGGACCTTGCCCGACGGATCGCGGGGTATTTCATCGACGACTTCTATCAGAACCTCGATATCGCCGAGAAGTTTCCTCATCTGACCGCGAATGAACGCAAAAGTTGCTTCAGTCGGTTCCGGGCGGCGATTAACTCTGATCAAAAAGCGGGTAACCTGTTGCTGTACTATCTGCAGTTGACCGATCCGGTGTACATCATCGGTGGTCAGGTGATACAACAGCGTATTGCCATTGATCTCCCGACCATCAAGCATAGTGACCCGATCATGGGTGCGACCAACGGTTGAGCCCATCATGGGAAGGTGTCGTCCGCAAGAACATGATTCTGATAATATCCGTCCATAGTCATTGATCTGGTAACGGATCAGCGGGAAGCCGTAGTTGGTCAGGTCGGTGATCAGGTATTCGCCGTCCTGATCGGCAGGCAGTGGCTGACCATCTTTGACGACTTCAAGCAGACTGGTTTCCACGGCGATATGGCGGCCGCGGTGTTGGTTGCATTCGCAGGCAGTATTACCGGTTTCGCGAGAACCATACATGTCAAAGACCCGACATTGGTAGAATTCCTCGAACAGCTCCTTGTCACGCTGATAGAGAACTTCGCCGGTCGACATGATCCCGACCAGTCTCGGGTATTTCAAGTTGTGCTGTTTCAGATACTCGGTGAAACGAAGCAATGCAGAGGGAAAGGCCTTGATCATGCGCGGATTGAAAGCGACTGAATCACGATAGACCTGACCGAGAGAATCTTCGCTTCCCCCTCCGGTATAAGACATCAACTGACGCAGAACATAGCGTTGTTTGATCCGTTGCTTCAACGATTCATCATGGTGAAAGTCGATATGAGCGGGCCAGTAGTAGGCCATCTTGTCACATGGTTCTGCTCCAACCCAGTGTTCATGTCGCCAGGCCATTCCCAGTTTGATATTCAGACTCTCCTGATCGCGGTAAAGGACGGCCTGTTGGCCGGTAGTACCGCCCGTCAATAATTTGTGCGTCTGGGCGTCGCTGAATGACCGCGATCGGATATCATTGCCGTGGTCAAACAGATCTTTTCGCGCGAGGATAGGCAGTTTGACAAGATCATCAGCGGATCGAATATCCGTCGGTTTCAGTCCGCGCTCGTCGAAGATCCGCTTGTAGTAGGGCGTTGTGTCGTAAGCATGGCGTATCAGTGCAGTCAATTTCTGCTGCTGATACTCCAGCAATTGGGAACGCGACCAGAACTGGCTTTCTTCGAAGAATCGCCAGTGAGCCAGCGCAGATTGCCGGTTATCCCGCGACAAAGTCCACGGAAGCGCAAAACGTCGGAGCAGTGAAGCATAGATCGTCATAGGCTTCCCTCTTCGGCGACTGTTCCCTCGGCCTCGGCGGCCGCGGCTGCTTCGTCTTCTTTCATGAACTCCATTTCATTCCGTCTGGCGATCTGTTCCGCCACGACTGTCATCGCCGCCATAAAGTACCAGGTGTATCGATAAGCCGAGTGAGCGAACAGCCCGGTAACCAGCATGGAACCGCAGGTAATGATCGTGGCGCGGGCAAACGGCGCTAGAAATCTGTTCGGATTCGGTCGCGACTCGATCAATTTCACTGTCCTCCAGTTGACGCGGAAGATATCCCGAATGAAACAGAAATAAGCGGTGATACCAACAAGGCCAAGCTCGGCGATCACCTGGATATAGAGACTGTGGGCGTTTAGATACGTTCCAAAGTTTTCGACTCGCGCCCAGGCGAATGCGCCTGCCCCAACTCCGAAGATCGGTTTAGTGAGAAAGAGCTGAAGCCCGTCGATCCAGGAATCGATTCTCCCCTGTGATGACTCATCAAGGTCATCGGAGAAGATCGTCATGTACCGTTCCTTGGAGGCGTCCCCGAGCACGGTCCAGGCGATGAGGGCGAAGGCCAACAGCCCGAATGCCATGACCCCCTTATGTTTCGATTGCCACCAGATCAGGCCAAGAATGGCGCAAAATCCGAGCAGGCCACCGCGGGAGCCGGTGATGATCATTGTCCAGACAAACAGCGCCAGCATACCTCCCATGATGATCTTCTTAAAGGCTGACTTATAGTGGAGGAAAAGATAATAGGTGAAGGGGATCAACGTGTTCATGGTGATCGCGATCCCGTTGAAATTGTCCATGGTGGAATTGCCGCCGGATGCGCGCGTCAGATCTCCCTTGACGATCCCGGCGCCATGATAATATCCCCACATAATATCGAACGAGAGCTTGAAATTCAGGATGAGGAAAAGCCAGAGGAACGTCTCCAGTCGTTTTTGCGTGTCGACATTGAGGATGATCATCAGAAAGAAGATCCCCAGCTTGACCATTTCGATCGTCATGTCGACCGTACAGTCTTTGCAGGCGGAGAGCATCAGCGACATCCCCATCGCGACCAGAATAAACAAGAAGAAGGTGTTGAGCGAACTTCGGGGGATCATGAGGCTGCCGTAACGATACTTGTTGGCAAGCAACGTCATGACCGACAGCGAGCCACCCAGCAGCAACTCAAGGCGGAGCGCCGCCAGGGCAGGGTACATTTCACCGATGCGAAGAGTAAAGACCGCGAGATAGACTACCAGACCAAAGAACTGGTACTTGACCATAATCGTCCCGACCACGATACAGATGATGCCGGCGATCACATAGAGGGGGTCAACGAAAAGAGCCAGCGCACCCATGGTGAGCGAAATGAGAATCAGAGCCGCCCAATAGACATGGGCAGGAGTGATGAACGACTTGCTCGTTCCGACTGTTATGTTCTGATCTCTGAGTGCCATAGGTGCCAAATGCGATCTACTAACCCTGAGCGGTCATTCGGTCGAGGAGCTTTGCCAACTCTCCGGTCAACTGTCGACGGTCAATCTCCGGAATATGCCGGAACATCCGCTTTCGATCCTTATTCGTTTTCCATTTCTGATACAACTGCCGCAGGGTTGCGATCAACTTTTCACGATCCGAGGTATGGAGCGCCGAGCCGGCGTTGTATTTTTCGATCAATCCGGTGGATACACCGGCCGGAGCCAGCGCGAGTATCTCTGTCCCGGCCGCCAGATAATCAAACACTTTGGCCGGGATGACGGTTGCATACTGCTCGCCAAAACCGAGGAACAGCAACAGGCAATCCGCCTGCGGGAAGAGCGGGAGAAGCTCCTTGCGCGATTTAAAGCCGTGAAAGGTCACCCGTCCGGTCAGTCCCAACCGCTCCACTAAGATGGAGTAATCGCGGTCACTATTGCCATAAAAATCGACCTGGACGGAAGTCGGGTCGATTTGGTCCTGGGTCATCCAGCTCTGCAGGCACTCCAGGAAGAAGATCGGGTTGAATTCGCCGTACAATGATCCCGCATAAAAAAAGCGCATAGTGTCGTGTGAGCCGGGAGTGGTAAAGTCTTTAGTCAGGTCAACTTCGCGGTAGTCAAATCCATTGGTAATGGTTGTGACGCGAGAGGCGAGTCGGCCATCGAGGTGGCTCTCCATCTGGCTGCTAAAGCCGGGCGAAGCAGTGGTAACATGCGCCGCGCGCGAAAGAACGCGCCGCTCCCAAAAGCGGTCGTACCGGACAAATGCTTCGGGGTATCGTCGCAAAGGATAGGCATGATTCAGGGTCCAGAGATCGCGAAAATCAACGATATGCGGAAGTTTTGCTGAATGGGCCAGTGCTGAGGCCAAGAGATGCGCCGAGACCGGTGGCGACGATGAAAACACCGCGTCGATCTTCTCCTCGCGAATCACTCTCTTCCCGGTAGCAAAGCCGAGCGGCACCCAGAAGATGGCATGATCCGGAACCGACAAGGCCAGGCGAACGGTTCGCTTGATCGACGAAAGAAATGACTGCCCTGATGCGGCCGGAGCTGTGCTTATTGTTGGAGTTTCGGTGGTTGACTTGGCCTGCGGTTTATTCCCCCGCTGTCTGGCTTCCCATTGCTGCAGAGGTTCGAATGTGCGAGTCCGGTAGATCTTGACGTTGGGAATGTCCGCCAGCGGAGATTCATCCCAGGCAGAATTGGTTCCCCCCTGCACGGTCAGGACGACCGGCTCCCAGCCATATTCAGGGAGAAATTTACAGAAGTTGACCAATCGCTGGCCGCCGACTGCCGCCATGGGCGGAAAAACATATGTAACAATCAGTACTTTTTTCATTGATCGTGTTTCAGACGCGACATCATCCAGTTGACGTCTCATGTAATCGAAGCCTGTAATAGCCTCGTTCTATTTTTTTCCCCACGGTGGCACACCCGCGGTTACCAGCGCTTGTCTGGTCAACTCCGTAATGCGAGCGTAACCCTCTTTCTTGACGTTGATCTGACCGTGGGCAAGGTCGGGATCCAGGAATCCCTCGCTGTTCACCAGCGCGCCATAGGCATCAACCATGGCGATACTATTCGAATCACAGTATGCGCGCAACCAAGTGTTGAATTGCCGCAAGCTATCCATGACGTTGTACGGGACCTCAATTTCGGCATCGAAATCTTCCCCTATCGGCATGACATTGAGGAGGACCGGCGCGATCTGGTTGGCCCGCGCGATATCGATCAGGGAGGCGACATACTCCTGTATCTCTTCGATCGAATTCTCCGGCCGGAAATTGTAAGAGCTAAGCTCGACAACCACGGCGGCAGGCCGCAATTCAACAACATCGGATCGAAAGCGAAGCAGGTATCCGGCCACACGCTGGCCCGAAATGCCGCGATTGATCGCTTCATATTCCGGGAAGCTGGTCGCCAGTTTCCACCAACGGGTCATTTGCGTACCAAAAAAGACTACTCGATTGGATACAAGGGCGTCGGACGCCAGAGCGCGATTTTCTTCGAGGAATTCGGGACGGCCGGAGAGTTGGTCGTTTGCCCGCAAATACTTATCCAGGAAAAAGTTGACATGGTCCCGATAGTCCAGTGCCTTATAAGCGACATAGAAAATGGAGAGATTGCCGAGCAGCGAGAGAATCAGGGCAATTCTCAATAGTCGGTTGCGGTCGCTGCTGTTTGGCGATAACATGGATTTGAAGATGGTAACTATCCCTCTCATTGATGCAATTTCGGCACTCTCTTGACAATATACAGTCTGGTGTATTAAAATAGCAACCAATGCGGCTGTGGTCCAGGAAGGTGCGAGACCGCCAGTCGTAGCGCAAATTATACGTCGCGAAATTACTGCAATCGGACAGGTAACCGCCACATTACGGAATGTTTTGGTTGTTCAGCCGCTGAACAGGTTGTTTCTTTTTTGAGAGCCGCAACCCGTTCCGGGCGGGGACTGCCTGAGGCGTGCATTCTATATCTTCAACTCAGACAACGGGTTGTGGTATTGGGTGAATGTGGCAGTGATTTTGATATACGGTAGCCCGGTGAGGTCTGCGTGGGCCGGCTCGCTCGACGTGAGTATAACAACTCGGGAGTTGATACCTCGGCGAGACGACCTGATACAAACCACGTGTCCTGTCAGACATAGGCCATCACCACGAGAGGAGTAACCTGGAATTCGATTTGCTCATGAAGTAAGCGCCCGATGCCGATTCTGTCAGAAGGACTGATTGACGGCTAGCCGGTAGGAAGGTACTTGACCGGCCGTCTGTCAGGGGCAGAGATGGCTGTCGTGGCTAAGGTTCCAGGATGAATCTTTGGAGTGAAAGGTTTGGATTGTTTATGAAGAGACTCCTGTGGGTGGTCGCACTTGCACTGGTTGCCGGTTCCGTTCAGGCTGGCCGAGTGACGATCACATCCCTGCCGTATACTATCAGCACGTCCAATGACACGTTTTATATCTCCGGGACAAAGCTGAGTTCACAGACGATCGGCCTGAATTTCGCCGCCGGCGTATCCAACGTATTAGTGGATGGCCAGGGGGATACGATTCAGTTCGGCTTGGCCGGTTCCGCACCGACCGGGTCCTCGCCGGTCGTTGGCGATATCGGGATCAAGCTAAATAATGGAACGGTCACCAACGTAGTGATTCGTAACCTGAAAGTGCTACATGCTCCGCCGCAATCGATGCGCGATTCCACTGTCCACTGCTGGGCGCAGGCGGTTCGCTGGGGGCCGTCCAACCGCTACATCCGTTTGGAAGGATGTACCTTCAAAGTAGTGGGACGCAATTCTAAGATCATGTATTCAGGTGGCGGCAGTTACAATAACGACGTCATCAATTGCGTTTTCATAGACAGTTGTCATGCGTACTTGCGCCGTGACTATTGGAACGAACAGGCGATGATCAACCTGCAGGATTTCAATCGCGCCCGTTCGCTTGGCTCTGATTTCCAGTATCACTGGCGTTTTGCCGGTTGTTCGACCGCCGTTGCCTTCTGGAGCAATGTCCACCTTGAGGGAGACAGCACGGTCGCCGATTTCGACAACAACTACTGGTTCACCGATGGCTGGAACTCGCTGTATGGTACCGCTGAGGCGAATTCGATGACCACGGCCACGGAGAACTACTGTATTGCGCTCCGTCAGGGTGATAACGCTATCGCCGACGGTTGCCGGATCAAGATCCGAAACAATCGATTCAGAGCAGGAACCGCTCATAGCGGTGGTCGAGGGATCTTCATTTCCGGTGTCGAGGGTATCAACTACAACTACGATGACAGTTGTATAGCGATCTACAACAATGATTTCAATGTTCACCAGGGATTCGACGGCTACGCGGCCACCATCAAAGGAATCATCATGCGCGAGGACTGGGGAAATGTCCGCGTGCATCATAACAATATCGTGATCCCGATGTACCAGAATCCGCCGAACAATGGGTACGGCCAGGGACCATCGTCGGGTGTACAGATCACTTCCAACTTCGGGTACAATCTGTACATGAAGCACAACACGATCAGCACCTACTTCGTCGACAATTTCTCATTCGATGATCGAGTTGGTTCTGGCGGTGTAGCGGCTTACTGTGTGGTGCTTGATGAAAACGAGATGAATTCCCCCAACCTGCTGATCGACAGCAACACGTTTATCACGAATAACGTGTTCATCCGTTGGGGATTCTTCAATGGACATGGCGGCAATCCGCAGTTCCGAGGCAATACATTCCAGTACTACGGCGGAACATCGCCTAACAATGACAATACCTGGACGGCCTATCTCGGTTATGGCGCACCATCCACGCACCACGCCTACAACAACTTCCTGATCGACCCGATATTCAACAACGGCGTGTCGGAGACACACGTGGTGGTCTCTGATGCCGAGCCGGACTCGCTGCAACTTGGATACAAAGTATCATTGGCCGTGTCGGTGAGAGGAAACAATTCGCTGCCGGTGGCCAATGCGACGGTAACGGTCCGCAACAACTATGGTTTTGTGGTAGGTCAGGGAACGACCAATGGAAATGGTGTCTATACAGCTCTGGTGACCTACCGGAACCTGTTCAACGCGGCGTTCTCCAACCCGGATTCGACCAATTATAATCCATTCTCGATCAAGGCAAAGGTCGGCAACGATTCGACGACCATTTCCTACACGGTCGGCTGGAATACCAAGACCCCGCAAGTTACGTTGGCGAATACCGGTGGCAGTGGTGGCGGCACCGATGTGACCCCGCCAGGGACGATCACCACGCTTGGGGCTATTGCCGGACCGGATCCGGGTTCTGTTCTGCTGACCTGGGATGCGCCGGGGGATGATGACAATACCGGCACGGCGTCCGGCTATTATATCAAGTATTCATCGAATGAGATCAGCAGTGATCTGGCATTCGAAAATGCCACGAGCCTCGAAAATCCGCCGACACCGTCGGCGGCCGGTGTGCGCGACGAGGCATTGATCACCAACCTTCTTCCCGGGCGGGTTTACTATGTCGCTGTAAAGGCATATGACAACGAGGGGAATGTGGGTGAGTTATCAAACGAATCGATCAGTTTCGCCAAGGGGATCGCCCCCCCCTTGGCGGATTCTGTTCGCAACAGTATCCCGTTTGAAGCGGTCAGGCTGTATGCGCATCGTCCGGCATCATATTACCAGATCAACCATGAATACCAGATCGATACCACCGCGGACTTCACCACTCCGCGGATTCTTGTTGATGCGTCTACCAGCAGTAGCTCGAACGTGAGTATCAGTTTTGGCGACCTGACGGTTGGAGAAACCTACCGCTGGCGAGTACGTTCATTTGCCAATGACAGCTCCGACTTTTCGGTCTGGGTTAACGGCCCGCAGTTCCTTTTCGACCCAAACATCTCGACCGGCGGTGAGGATGTGGACACCATCAAGGCGTACCCAAATCCACTGAGGCTGGCAGAGAATCAGTCGATCACCTTTACCGACGTTCCCGCCAGTTCCGAGCTGATCATTCTCACGGTCTCCGGCGAAGTAGTCATGCGATGGGATGTCGACGCCAAGCAAGATATCCACTGGGATGCCAGGAACGAATCTGGTGAACAGGTTGCCTCGGGAACATACCTCTGGTATATCACCGGGACATCCGAACGAGGCAAGCTTATCGTCATTCACTAATTAGTGATTTGTTTTTTTTGAATTCGTCTTCCCAACTTTACACATCTGAATCCGAAGTCTGACTGAGTCGCTCCAGCCATTAGTGTGTCTACCGTATCCATTCCCCAAATAAAAACGGAAGGCAACACGCCCTCCGTCATAAGACTCAACTTGCTAAAGACCTAACTACTTAGCCGCCTGAGGCTGCTGAGCCAGGTTGGCGTTCTGAAATTGTGCCCAGACAGGCTGGAAGAACTGCATAAAGCCGTTAGCCGCCGCCTGATAGCCGGCAATATTGGGATGGGAGTCGCCCGGCCGTTCAGTACGGAACTGCTCCTTGAGCAGATTCTCCGGATTGGCCAGGAGATCAAACAGATCAAAGACCACAAAATTCCGAAGTCCGGTTTCCTGCTGGTAGGCCGGGATAAATTCGTTCTGCAACCACTGGTTGAATGACCGCGCACGGGCGGCGTTTTCCGGCGTGGTCCGCTCGGGAGCCAAAGGCGGAGCCGTCATGTAAACGAACAGCTTGTTGGGGTACTTCTTGAAGGTGGCCGCCAGCGACTTGAAGTAACCGGTGTAGTTATCCATCGTCTTTTGGCGTTGAGCCGGTACCGGGGAGGAGGCATCCGCTGTCCCGATATTGCTGTTCGGATAACAGGATTTGAAGATCACGATATCGTTGGCAAAGCCCTCGGAATAGTACTGGTTTGGATGGGCTTTGAAATTGAAGATCCGTTCCATATCGGATTCGAACTTGGGGGCCCAGTCACACATGTCGGTTTCCTCGCCGATCTCATCCCCGTAAGTAGCTCCGCGAACCAGGACGCCAATATCCAGCAGGCTGTCACGGAGTCCCCCTTGGTTTAGGATTCCCCGGCCTACCGAATGATGCAGAAACACTGCGCGGTGCTCTACCTTGCGGTCAATCATGTCGGTCAAGGTGTTGACTGAGGCGATGCTCTCAGCGTAGGAGTCTTCCATCTTTGCCTGCTGATATTTTAAGGAACGCAGTTCCTTGTAGAGATAGAGCGAGGCCAGAATTCCTACCAGAGCGACTATGACCGAGAGAACAAGCATTGGCTTGCCCATAACTGATCTCCTTTCCAAGATATCTTTGACCGGAAAAACCGTGCTTTAGCGACGAACGGTGCGACATTGCAGACCCGACGCAGGTGGCCAGCCGCACACATACATATTCGGTCCAGTTATTATATCGAAATATCGGCAAATCCGTTGCAGGAAAAAGGCGCTTCCGGGCGGGATCTGACATGGCCCTGGTATTCGATTCTCCTATAACAGGATAGCCGGGCGCTGGTTCCGTCGGAGGACGAGCCACCGGAATGTTATGGCCTTCGTGGCTCTATTTTGGAAACTTTTTGCACAGCCGAGGGTTTAAGGTTCAGTCGTCCGGAAGGAGCTGGTTCGTTTTCTCGTGAAGGTGATTTGTGGGAACACAGGTCAGAGAGAATGAGACAGATCGGGTGACAAATAACAAAAATCTAACGATTAACACAGACTTCTTGGTGCACATAAACGCATATTGTGCGTGTGCTGGCACAGGTTGTTTGGCGTGCATTCCCTCTATGAGATTGTGTACCAAACAGTAAACTGTGTGACGAATTGCGCTGTGGTTGTGCGGGACAGACTGAAATTCCGTTGTCGGTCGAAAGACGGTAATTGAATTTCTGAGCGTTCAGCCAGATAAGTTCCTTGGAAAAAGCTGTCCGATTTCGTATATTGGCAGCGATATTTAGACACTAAGATTCTCGCCTTTTTTACTTCGTAGCTGGGCGACCTAATCACCTCGAATTAAACAGTTTTTGCGGAGTTCATGAGAACGACTAGACTGCTGGTCATACTATTGTTTTGCGCCTTGCCTGTCCAGGCCGGCACTGTATATCTACAGTGGACCGCCCCGGGAGATGATGGCTACAGTGGCCAGGCGACAAAATACGAATTGCGTTATTCCTTATTGCCGATCACCTCGGCGAACTGGAGTAACGCAACGGTGATTCCCAATCTTCCGACTCCAAAACTGGCCGGCGGTAAAGAGAAACTCGAGCTGACCGGTTTTGCCTCAAATACGATCTACTATTTCGCCCTGCGTACCGCCGACGAAAGAAACAATTGGTCGAGCGTCTCCAACAACGCCGTCAAAAAGACCTGTGACAACTGCGTCGGGCAGACGGGAAATGTCAATGGTTCGGCGGATGATCTGATCGATCTATCCGACCTGGCCGTCTTGATCTCCTTCCTGCAGGGGACCGGTACCGGTCTGCAGTTTTGCATGGCTGAGGCGAATGTCAATGGCTCGGCAGATGGTCGTGTTGACCTGTCAGATCTTGCTTACTTCATCAGTTATTTCTTCGGTGGACAGGCACCCCGTACCTGTCCGTAACGATCTCCCTCCCCCCGCTTCAAGCAAATCACTGGCGACCGCCCTGGAATTGGTCCAATTTGAGGATGGACAAGGGCCGGCCTGGGTAGTACTTTAGCTGCGGCTCGCCCCGGTACCGGGAGAGCTGTCCGCCTTGGTGCGCGAAACCTGCCATGCTGTCGGTAGTTAGCTGAATTTATCAATTAGGCGGAGTGGCTTAAGCAGAATCGGTGAACCACCGATATGGTAGTTAGACCTTCAACTTGAACTGGATAGATAGATCATGAAATACCTGGTCACTGGCGGCGCCGGATTCATCGGCTCAAACATAGTAAGACGGTTACTTCGCGACGGCCATACCGTCCGCGTTCTCGATAATTTCTCCTCTGGCAAACGAGAGAATCTTGAAGACATTCAGGCTGAGATCGAGATCCTGGATGGAGATATTCGGGATTACTGGACCTGCGTCCGGGCAACCCGTGGAATCGATATCGTGCTGCACCAGGCGGCGCTCCCCAGCGTCCCCCGGTCTGTCGACAACCCGCTTACTTCCAGCGTGGTAAATATCGATGGCATGCTCAACATGCTCGAATCATCACGGCAGGCCGGCGTCAAGCGGCTCGTCTTCGCCTCATCTTCGTCTGTCTACGGTGAGACGGAAGAACTCCCGAAGCGTGAGGCGATGATCCCCAGTCCGCTCTCCCCGTACGCGGTCTCGAAGATGACCAACGAGTTGTATGGCCGGGTGTACTCGAACCTGTACAAATTCCCGACTGTGGCGCTCAGGTATTTTAATATTTTCGGGCCGCGACAGGATCCCAAGTCGGAGTATGCGGCGGTAGTACCGCGGTTCATAACCGCCTTTATGTCCGGCAACCAGCCGATCGTTTTTGGCGATGGCGAACAGTCACGCGACTTTACGTTCATCGACAATTGCGTCCAGGCCAATCTGCTTGCGGCGACCAGCGACAAAATGGTCGGGCGGGCGTTCAATGTCGGCTGCGGCGGGCAATTCACGCTCAATCAGTTGCTGGATAATCTCCGGAAGATCATGGGCGTAAAGATCGAGGCCCAGTATGCCCCGGCACGTGCCGGCGACATCAAACATTCGTTTGCCGCTATCGAGCAGATCAAAGAGTGCGGTTATAGTCCATCGGTGGGCTTTGTCGAAGGTTTACAGCGGACAGTAGAGTATTTCACTTCGCTCCCCGGCCGTCACTAGCGCCTTTCGATCGAGCAAAGAAAGCAATGACCAGCGACCGTCCGAGCAGCTTGCCGACGATCAGCGTTATCCTGCCGATTCGCAATGAAGAACGCTTCATTGGACAGACTTTGAACTACCTGTTGTCGCAGGATTACCCGATCGACAAGCTGGAGATCATCGTCGTCGACGGTGAGTCGACCGATGAGACCGTCGCAGTGGTGAAGAAGATCGCGGCCAGTGATTCCCGCGTCCGCCTGATCAATAACCCCAGAAAGCTCTCTTCGGCCGCCCGCGCAATTGGCGCATCCAGCGCCACCGGCGACATAGTTACTTTCATCGATGGCCACACGTTCATCGACAACGACCAACTCCTGAAAAACACGGCTCGCTTGATGAGCGAAAAAGATGTCTCGGTACTGAGCCGTCCGCAGTTCCTGGATACACCGGAAAACAACTTCATGCAGCGGGCGATCTCTTTGGCCCGCAAAAGCCCGTTGGGGCATGGTCTGGATTCCACCATTTACATGGCGGAAGAAGCGTTTGTTGATCCATCCAGCTCGGGAGCTTCATACCGCAAAGAGGTCTTTGGTCAGGTCGGTAATTTCGATGAACGATTTGATGCCTGCGAGGATGTGGAGTTCAATTATCGGGTAGCCAAAGCTGGATATCGGTCGTTTACATCGAGCCTGTTGGCTGTCTATTATTATCCCAGAGAATCGTTGGGTGGACTGTTTCGACAACTTAAGCGGTACGGAGTGGGGCGGTTTCGGCTGGCAAGAAAACACCCGGCGACACTTTCGCTCGGTACTCTGATCCCCCCGGCCTTTGTCGTTGGGATAGTGGGGTTGGCAGTGGGGGCGTTTCTAAGTTCTGTGGTGGCACTGCTTTTTGCTGTGGCCGCAGGTATCTATCTCGGTGCCACGATCATGGTGTCTGTCTTGATCGCGTCCAGACACGGTTTTGGCTATTTCCTCTCCCTTCCCCCGATCTTCTGGACAATACACTGGGCCCTCGGTTGGGGGTTCCTGGCTGAACTTGGGCGAACCTGCCTTGGCCGGGGGCCAAAATTCGACTAAATCGGTTCCCCATTCCGAGGTTTAGAGAAATTCCGGAATTGACCACACATATTGGTTGGTTGCGAAAAGTATACTATTTGACGATACTACAGGCATGAATCAGGTTGCCGGCAATCAAGCATTGCTCGCCAAGCACCTCAAAGCCCACCTCTATCCCTATCTGCTACTGGGAGCGATTGTGCTGTTCAGTTTGCCGATCCTGTGGGATCTTGTGGCGGATTGGGTGCGCGACGACAATTACTCCCACGGCTTCTTCATCATCCCGATATCGATCTGGCTGATCTACCGTCAGCGGCACGAGCTGGTCTTCCCGGCCAAACCGGCATCATCCGGTTGGATTCTATTCGGATTGGGGGCTTTCGGGCTGGCGGTGGGCGTGGCCGCGAACGAGTACTTCTCGACCCGCGTAGCGCTCGTTCTGTTGGTGACCGGTCTGGTGCTCTACTATGTCGGGAAAGAGAATTTCAAGAAGATCTGGTTCTCCTTCTTCTTTTTGCTCTTCATGATCCCGATCCCGGCAGTGATCTATAATGCCGCTACCTTTCCCATGCAGTTGTTTGCCTCGGATATCACCGTGAGTATGCTTCAGGCGATCGGGGTGCCCTGTGTCGGCAAAGGAAATGTCATCCAGTTGCCTGAGTATTCGCTTGAAGTGCTGGAAGCCTGTTCCGGACTGCGGAGTCTGGTGACCCTGATGGCGCTGGCGGCCTTGTATGGATACCTGACTTTGCCGGGGAAAGTTCGTCCGGTGATCCTATTCCTCGCGGCGATCCCGATCGCGATCGTCACCAATATCTTCCGCATCTTTTTCACAGCCGTGACCGCTTACGCGATCAGTACGGCGTTTGCCGAAGATTTCATGCATGAAATGTCCGGCCTGTTGGTTTTTATCACGGCCCTGGCGCTCACCCTGATCCTTGGAGGTATTCTGAAGTGGCGAAGAAAACCTTCCTGATCTTTCTCGGACTGGTGATCGCGACTTTTGCATTCTGTGCTGTCGTGAAGTACTATCGCCCGGATCCGGCGCATGGCGTTGAGCTGTCTCAGTTCCCATTGCGGCACGGTGAATGGGTGGCTGAACAACTTCCGATCGCAGCCGGGGTTGTGGACATTCTGCGGCCTGACGCGATCTTCAATGCTATTTACTCTAATCCGCAGGGGGATCAGGTTGATCTGTTCTTCTCTTACTTTGCGGGAGAGAATACGCAGGGTGGAGTCCATTCTCCGCGAAATTGTATGCCCGGTTCAGGATGGGTTATCCTTAAGACTGAGCCAAGATCCATTCCCATCGGAAATGGAGTGATTCCCGCCTCGCGGCTGTATGTCAAATATGGTCAGGCGCTGCGCGTGGTCGACTACTGGTATATTACTTCCCACGGCGAAACCGCCAATGATTATACATTGAAGTTCTACACCATGGTCAGTGCGCTGCAGTTCAAGCCGACCGATGTCGCTTTTGTCCGCTTTGTATCCCCGGCTGATTCCACCAGTCTGGCTCAACTGGATCAGTTTGAGCAAGAGATGTCACAGCAGGTTTACACGCTGCTTCCCTTTGATCCACCAGCCTCGAACTAGACCCGGACGAACTTCCCCTCAAGAATCAATCAAGCAATCGGGCGGCTGCTATACCTAGTTGCGTCTGGTTTTAATCGATACAGTAGACCGCTGTAGGCGAATCTACGGAGGCGTGGCAATGCAACCGCAGTTCGCTTTTGTGCAAGAGACTTATCTCAAATCAGAGGAATCACCTGACACCCCAGAATCACGCTAATCAGTTGGCGCGGTGGCGACTGTAACTCATTGTGGTTCAAGGTCGAAAAAATACCTGCTGCAGAGCGTAGGGGAATTGGCTAATGGCAGCACACTTGCTTTATAGGGCTGCAGAGTTTCTATAAGCTGAAATAAAACAGAATAAGAACGATATAGATTTCGTGGAGAACGACGTGAAAAAGTTAGTAGTCGCGGCTTTCATTCTGATGATGGCACTTGCAGGGACTTCCTCGCAGGCTGCTGTCTACTACTTCACGCCCTCCCAGCCTGATCTTCAGGATTTGGATCATTATGATTACAAGTCCTGGGGGATCGATTGGTCTCAGCATGTAGGCGAGCGAATTATCGGCGCCACGCTGACGATCAAGAATATCTGGGATTGGACGCGTGAGTACAACGATCGGCTGTATGTCCACCTGTTGAACGACCCCCGGCTTGGTGTCCGTACATACCAGGACAACCAGCAGGGTGGCGATAACTGGGCGGGACGTGGTCCGCACATCACCACCTGGACTGACCCGTACGGCGGGCGTTCCCGGAATTTCGATCTGACCATTTCGTTGAACGCTGAGATGCTTGGTCATTTGAACAGTTTCGCGATGGACGGACGGTTCGGTTTTGGATTTGATCCTGATTGCCATTACTTCAATGATGGTGTCAGCCTTGAGATCCTGACCGAAGACAAGATGATGGCGACTCCGGAACCGGCGACGATGGCGTTGTTTGGGATCGGTCTGGCGGGTCTTGGGATGATCCGTCGCAGAAAAGCGTAGATCGTACTTTCACCTCTCGAAGGTGACCTGAATAAAAGAAGAACCACTGGTCTGCAGACCAGTGGTTCTTCTTTGCTTGTTGTGGCTCAAGATCAGTATCGGACAGCGGCTGTGTCCATTTGGACGCAGGCTTCAAGCAGGATGCTGTCAACCGGTTCATTGAGACTGCTTTTGGGCATTTGATCCGGGATGATTGGATCGATCGACCAGATCCCCCGTTTCCAGCCGATTCCCTGCATGACCGCATCGATTCCGCGGTATCCTTCGCACTCCGCCATCACCACTCTCCCCTGATCGATGATCATCGTCAAGTGGTTGCCGTGGGCGGTCAGGCTGATCTGTACTGGGCGACGATTGGCACGCATCGCCTCCAACAGATCCACCAGCGACATATCTTCAAGTGAGCCATGGGTACCGAGATCCTGCAAAACAGCAACCCGAAGACGGTTGCGGTCTTCTATCCGGTCTTTGATCCGATTGAGCTTGGTGATCAGGACATCGGCTGTGACGGATGCCGGGAGGACATCGTCGATGCCGTGGCTGAGTAGCGGCATCGCTTCGCCGACCACGCGGTCATTCAGCATCAGCAGGGTCGGGATGGCATCGATCCGGACTCCTCGCAGAGCCAGAGAAAGCAGGAGATCTTTGACCTCTTCAGCTTTGCCGGAATGATAGACCAGGAGTGCTTGCGGAATGTTTCGGCCACAGGCCTGAGCGCAATCTTCAATCGAACGAGTCTGCTCAACCCGATATCCCGCCCGAATCAGTGGCGATTCAATGCCGGCAGGAAGCGTCAGTTGCGGGACGCAAATATGCACGACAAAATCAAAGAGACGGCGACTCAACGAAACAAACTGATCACGCACAGTCTCGATCAGCGCCCTGAGGATGGTCGGAGAGATCATGGGCTTCAGGTCAGCGTAAAGCTTGGTTTCGATCTCCTTGATCTGTTCCGGCTGCATTTGCGCATGGTCGGGCCACTCATGACAGAAATGATCAACTGCAGCGACGATCTCACCAGCAAAACTGACTGAGTTTGGATCGACATGTTCTTTGGCAGTTCGCAAGGTCGCCATATCACGGAGCAATTCCACGACGCCGGCAGGGTAATCCCAGGAGGCGAGCCGTCCGGCCGATAACGCTATGAGGTCTGCCTGGCTGTAACCTTGTGTGGTGGTCAGATCTTCTTCGGCCAGGTTGTGCAGAAAGGCCGCTGAGAGCAACGACGCCCGCAGGCGGGGCGGCAGGCCCAGCTTAATACTGACCAGTTCAGACATACGGGCAACCGTGGCGGCATGAGCGGCGCGTGGGCCATGTTGCGTATCGAGAAGGTGACGCAGCAAGTGCAGATTCTTGCGATGCAGATTATCATTGAATTCGTTATCCGTCTGGTTCAGCAAGAGGTCGGTCTCTGAGCGATAATAGTGAACGGCGACACCGCGAGCATGCTGGTCAAATTGATGAGCCAGCGATTCACTTCGGCTCCGAAGGCTCTCATGAATGTAAAGTACTTCGACCGGCGCCTGATCGAGCAAGCGGACCACGGCATCAATACTCCTGACGACGCGGGCATCGTACTTGGCCGCATGAAAAGCGGCCAGTAGTTGCGGACTGATCCGACCATCCGGGTTGGCAAAGAGTACCACGCGTTGCGGCGGTACCTCGTGAGTCTGTTCTTCTGACTCGGTCACGTTCGTCGCTTCGTCTGCCTGGGACTCAGTAGACCGAACAATAGCATTGGCAGATGAGACATTTCGCGGGTCGATCCCCTGGGTAGCGAAGCGCTGAAGCAGCGTATCCACCACCATACCATCCGCCTGGTAGTACTCGCAGGAGATGTTGGGGAGATGATTATTCACGGCCACTGTCATCCTTGGATCGGCTGGATCGGCGCAGGCAACGCGCATCCGTGCCCCTTCGCGATCAAGGCTGAACGGAATGATGCGGTGTTTGGTCAGAATGTCTGACGGAAGCGTACTCATCACTGATTCAAGAAGTGGCATACAGGTCAGGTCGATTCGAGGGTAAGCCGGACGCTCATTCGGCTCCACCGCGATACGTGTTGTCGAGGCGAGTTCTGCATCAGAAGGGCGTCCAGGAAACGGGCCGCCGGACAACGGTTGGGTATACATCCAATTCTCCTTAGAACAACCGGAAATGTCTTGTCCCGGTCTGTCTGTGTCTGGAAAAGGGGCCAATAAGCGGCAAGGCTGAACTGCCTGCAGCTTGTCATCGGTTAAGGAGATTATCGGCCAACCGGCAAAAAGCATTAAAGGGGGTAGAAATGGGGAGAAAGCTCGACCTCAGAGCCGTACAGATACAAGCACAAATACCGCCACAATTCAGGCGGTTTACGGAAGATGCAGAAAAGTGCTTAGCGCAGTAGTCATCGAATGACGATCAACTTTCCCTTCATATCAGAATCAGCAACATACCAGAGATAGGTACCCGACGAGACCTGATTACCGGATGCATTAGTGCCATCCCACTGCAGGTCACCGCCGAAAACATCTGCCCAATATCGAATCTGCTCACCGGAAGGAGAAAGGACGATCAGGTCGGCGCCTTCAGGGAGATCGGTGAAAGTAATGGTCGGATGCTGCGACAATTGTGCCGGGTTCGGATACGGATGAGCAGCCGGGTTTACCATAAACGCTGCCGGAGCAGAGTAGGGATAATCATCGGCCTTGGAGCGCCAGTAGTAAACTGTCCCTCCGGCCAACGGTTCATCGATCTTCCACTCAGTGCAACCATCCTGATCCTCCGGAACCACGCCATCAGTTACCATGGAATAAAACTGCGAGTCAGTCGCTACTTCAAACAGATAAGCAGAGGCGGGGGACGCAGTGATATTCAACACCGCCAGTTCCGGCTTGGACGTATTGAGTACCGTGTTTGGTTTTGGGTAAGCGACATCCGCGACCGTGCCTTCGCCACCGGTTCCTATGTCGATCTTGGATTCGGCGTTCACGATGTTGGAGATACCGTCGGAATTGCCAACCTCGTCATAGGTCACGACACCGACCCAGTACCGCTGGCCGGGCACGAGCCCGGTCAGCGTATAGGCATGAGTTGAACCGCTGGGGAGCGGTATGGGAGAACCCGCATACGGCGAGCCGCTGGTCCAGGTTGAATCAGTCAACTCGGATTCGGCCAGCCAGATGGTGTACGCGGTAGCAGAACCAGTGAGACCGTCATCACCGACAGCGGTCCAGCCGAGGATCAGCTCACCGTCATTCTCTCCGGGAAGCGCGGAAAGGTCGTTGATGGCGGACGGCGCTGTGCCGTCACCGGCCGTGGTGCGATTGACCACGTTTGAGATCGTCGACCAGTTGGGAACTTCATCTGCCGTTTTAATGGCAAAGTAATACGCAGTGCCGGGGATCAGTCCGGTCACGGTAAAGGACTCAACTGTCCCGACTGCGCGTGGTGTCGGTTCACCCGTCACCTGCGGATCCGTGGCAAAAGTCGAAGCTGTGATCGGCGAGGTCGAGTAACGAATGTCATATGTGGTGGCGGTACCCACACTGCCATCGTCGCCAGGCGCTGTCCAGTTCAGAGTTACGGTCGTCTGCGAAGATGACGCGACCAAAAGGTCGGTGATCGAACGCGGAGCAGTCGTTTCCGTGGTGGTAGCGCGGTTGACGATGTTTGACAAGGCGGACCAGTTTGGGACCTCGTCAGCGGTCTTGATCGCAAAGTAATACATGGTGGAACCGTTCAGGCCGGTGACCACAAATGTTTCGGCCTGTCCGGCAGCTTTCGGCGACGGTTCGCCGGTAGCCTGTGTTGCCGAAGCAAAGTTGGCGGCAGTGATCAACGAAGTCGAGTAGCGTACATCATAGGTCGTCGCCGTGCCACTGTTGCCATCGTCACCAGGCGAAGTCCATGAGAGCGTCATGGTACTACCGGTTTCACTGCCCGCGCCCAAATTGGCAACAGCCGCAGGAGCCGTAGCTTCGGCGGATGTAGCGCGCGAAGGTACATTGGAGATGGCAGACCAGTTCGGAACCTCGTCCGCCGTCTTAAGAGCAAAGTAGTAAGTTGTACTCGAGTTCAATCCGGAGACTGTGATAGTCTCGGACTGACCGGCCGCTTTCGGTGAAGGTTCACCAGACGCCTGTGTTGCGGAAGCAAAGTTTGCATCAGTGATCACAGCAGTCGAGTATCTCAAGTCGTAAGTAGTCGCGGTACCAGTAGAACCATCGTCACCAGGAGCAGTCCAGGTGAGGGTTACGCTACTGGAGGTCGATGCCGTCGTTGTCAGGTTGGCAACAGCCGCCGGCGCGGTGGTTTCGCTTCCGGTGGCGCGCGACGGTACGTTGGAGATCGCCGACCAATTCGGAACCTCATCCGCCGTCTTCAGCACAAAATAATAGGTAGTACTCGGGTTCAGGCCCGTGACTGTGAATGTCTGATTCTGGCCGGCGGCCAACGGCGTAGGTTCACCACTTGCCTGACTGGCAGAGCTGAAGTTGCCTGCTGTTATAGTAGAAGTCGAGTAGCGAATGTCATAGGTGGTAGCAGTACCGGTCGAGCCATCATCTCCCGGAGCAGTCCAGCTCAGCGTGACGCTGGTCGAGGTCGACGTAGTAGTCGCCAGGTTCGCGACGGTGGCCGGAGCAGTTGTCTCCGCAGTGGTGGTTCGCGAAGGCACGTTGGAGATAGCCGACCAGTTCGGCACTTCGTCAGCGGTCTTCAACGCAAAGAAGTAAGTGGTGCTGGAATTCAATCCAGTCACGACGAATGATTCGGCCTGCCCTGCCACCTTAGGAGAAGGTTCACCAGTGACCTGGGTCGCTGAATTGAAGTTCGCCGCGGTGATGGTGGCAGTCGAGTAACGCAGGTCATAGGTAGTCGCGGTGCCGGTAGATCCATCGTCACCAGGCGCAGTCCAGGTGAGAGTCACCGAACTTTCATTCGATGTACTAGTCACCAAGTTGGCCACGGTGGCAGGCGCGGTTGACTCCGCACTGGTAGCACGACTGGCAATGTTCGAAATAGCCGACCAGTTCGGCACCTCGTCAGCAGTCTTAACAGCGAAGTAATATGTCGTGGTCCCGGCCAATCCGGTGACAGCAAAAGATTCGCTCTGACCCGCAGCTTTCGGTGAAGGTTCGCCGGAGACCTGAGTCGCCGAGTTCCAGTTCGCCTCGGTGATAGTCGCCGTCGAATAGCGAATGTCATACGTTGTGGCGGTACCAGTTGAGCCATCATCACCCGGCGAGGTCCAGGTGATCGTCACCGAGTTGATGGTGGATGAAGGCGCCGCCAGGTTGGCGATAGCCGATGGCGCGGTTGCTTCAACCTGCGTCGACTTTAGCACGACGTTGGAGAGAGCGGACCAGTTGCCGGCTTCATCCGCAGTCTTGATCGCAAAGTAGTATGACGTGCTCGGAGTTAATCCGGTCACTTCATACGTTTCTGCCGCGCCAGCGGATTGCGGCGATGGTTCGCCGGACGCCTGGTTGGCAGAGCCCCAATTTGCGTCGGTGATGGTTGCTGTCGAATAACGAATATCGTAGACGGCGGCTGTACCTGTGTTCCCATCATCTCCAGGCGCAGTCCAGTTAAGTGTGATTGAGGTCGGCGAAGTTGCGGCGGCACGCAATGCTCCCTGAACATCTGCCGCTGAACCTGAGACCAGGATCACCAGAACTGTCACTATCACGAGCGAGCGTGTACGTGAAGAGACATTCCATGTTATGGTCATGCAAAAACTCCTTGTTCAATACCCAATGTCGGAATCCAGCAGCAGTCGGTAATACAAAACATGCGCCCATTCTGAGGTAATTTGTAACTCGTTGATTACTATAGACTGAAATCATTCGTGACCTTTTCGTACGTTATTTTTCATAGGGGAAACTGTTCAGTTTCCACTACAACTGTTCAGAAATTGATGCAGGTAAATTCGTACGAAAGAGTAGAATTAGTACACGATTAGCGTTAGTATGATCGTGATTTTGAACGATGAGGATCGAACGGACAAATACAGATCAGCAGATGCGCGGAAGTTGCTCCGTTAATGGAATGTCAACGATTCGCCAGCTTCCAAGGAGGGTCTGCATCGTTACTACGGCAGGTTGTTCTGCTATTACTTCACCGATAATGACAGCGTTCTTACCCATCTGATGAGCGCGCATAGCGGAAAGTACTTCCTCTGCCTTGTCGGCGGATACTGCAGCAACCAGCTTTCCCTCGTTGGCAACATAAAGCGGATCAAGACCAAGCAGGCCGCAGGCACCGGCGACTGCCGGGAGTACCGGGATAGACTTCTCCTGAATTCGAATTCCTACTTTGGAGCTGACAGCAAATTCATTGAGGACCGCGGCAACACCTCCACGTGTAGCGTCGCGAAGGGCATGCACTGATCCACCACCCGCTTCGATTATGCGCGACACTAATCCATGCAGTGGCGCGGCATCAGAAAGGACCGGCATATCAAACTGCAGTCCCTCTCTCTGCGAAAGAACTGCCATCCCGTGCTCGGCGATCGTACCGCTAAGAATCAGCCTGTCGCCGGGCTGCAGGTTGGTTCCGGAGATTGTGTGCGGATGTTCGATCACTCCGATCCCGGTCGTGTTGATAAAGATCTTATCCCCTTTTCCCTTATGCACAACCTTGGTATCTCCGGTAATGATAGATACTCCGGCAGTTCGGGCAGCATCGCGCATAGACTCGACTACGCGTCGGAGGTCTGCCAGCGGAAAACCCTCCTCAATGATAAACCCGGCGGTGAGATAGAGCGGGCGCGCGCCGGACATGGCAACATCGTTGACCGTTCCATAGATCGCCAGTTCGCCGATATTGCCACCGGGGAAAAAGATCGGATCAACCACAAATGAATCGGTGCTGATCGCCAGCTTGTTTCCTGGGAGAGAGACAACCGCCATGTCATCCATTTTATTGAGGGCGTCGTTATCGAAGGCCCATCGAAACAGATTTGAGATCAGGTTCTGCATCATCCGGCCGCCTGCGCCGTGGCCTAACTGAACAGTATCATGCTCACTGATCGGAAGCGGACAGCGGGCGAAATCTTCGGGAGCTAGCGGTTTGTCTGGCATCTATTTATTTCTCCGACAGATTGCGGAAGCGTTGATAATTGTAATAGGCGGCGCAGGCCCCTTCAGATGAAACCATGGTTGCGCCGAGAGGAGTAGCCGGTGTGCAACGATTCCCGAATTGCGGGCATTCGTTCGGCTTTTTGAGGCCTTGCAGAATGATCCCGGAAATACAGTCTGCAGGCTCGGCGATAACCAGATCGGTCAGACCAAAGCGTGGTTCGGCATCAAACGTCGCATACTTGTCGCGAAGTTTCAGTCCGCTCCTGGGAATAACGCCGATACCGCGCCAGGTACGATCGCAGATCTGGAATACATCATCGATCTGCCGTTGGGCATACAGATTACCTTCCCGCGTGACCATACGGGCATATTGATTTTCGATCTTGGCCTGTCCGGACTCAAGCTGTTTGATCGCAGAGAGGATTCCGGAGAGCAGATCCACCGGCTCAAACCCGGTCACCACGATCGGAACATGATAGTCTCTTACAATTGACTCATACTGCTGCCATCCCATGACCGTGCAGACATGGCCGGCCGCAAGATATGCCTGAACTCGATTCTGTGGTGAGTCGAGCAGGGCTGTCATGGCCGGTGGCACCAGAACATGGGAAACCAGCAGCGACAGATTGGTGATCTCCTCTCTGACTGCCTGCGCAACCAGCATGGCGCTGTTGGGTGCGGTGGTCTCGAATCCGACCGCAAAGAAAACCACCTGCCTATCGGGATTTTCTTTGGCGATCCGGATTGCATCCAGCGGAGAATAGACGATCCGTACATCCCCCCCTTCGGATTTGACCTTGAACAGATCTCTGGAAACGCCAGGGACGCGCAACATATCACCGAAAGAGACAAAGGTGACCTCCGGTCGCGAGGCAAGCGTAAGCGCCTTTTCGATCAATTCAAGCGGTGTCACGCAGACGGGACAGCCTGGCCCGTGGACCAGAGTGACAGTATCGGGAAGGAGCTCGTCTATGCCGTTGCGGAGGATCGCATGAGTCTGGCCGCCGCAGATCTCCATAATGACCCAGGGGCGGGTAACTTTGTCACGGATTTCGTCAAGCAAACGATGGGCGATCTCCGGATTGCGATACTCCTCGAGATACTTCATCCCTGTCCTTCACTCTCGCCGATCTCTTTCAGCAGGGCGAATGTTCGCTCGGCCTCTTCCTCATCGATAACGTTTAACGCAAAGCCGGCATGTACTATGACGTATTCACCGACCTTCACTTCAGGAACATACGCCAGACAGGCGGAAATGAGGGTTCCCCCGAATTCCACTTTTCCCATGAGGAGGCCGTTTTCTTCATGCAACGAAATCACTTTTCCAGGAATGGCCAGACACATGACTAATCAATCTCTTTCGCGGCGAAAATGTGCATTGGCCACAGTAATCTGGCCGAGTGCAATGCCGCCATCATTGGTTGGGACCTGCAAATGAGTCAAGACAGTAAACTGCTCAGCGGACAATCTATCCACCATCAATTCAAAGAGCAGGTCATTCTGAAAAACACCGCCGCTGAGGGCGACTGTGTTGCAGTTGTACCGGGTCCGAGCTTCGCGCGCTGCCTTCACCCAAACTTCAACCACCGACCGGTGGAAATCTGCAGCAATATGGGAGCGGGCGATCCCACGTCGGAGATCTTCCACTATACTCAATATAAGTGGGGCTGTTGTCAGAGCGCCGGACGCCGGTATCTGTTCTAGCGCGCTGGAGTAACCTTTGGATGCACGAACTGCCGAGTGATCGCAGAGCATTTCCAGCCCGATAGCAGCCTGCGCTTCATAGGCAATCTCGCGGTTGTATCCAAGCAAAGCCGCCACAGCATCGAAGAGTCGCCCACAACTTGAAGTCAGCGGCGAGTTGATCTTCTTTTGGATCATCTGGGTCAGCAATGGAATCTCTTGCCGATGTTGAGCAACGACCGGCAAATCCAGGTCAGCAATGTTTTCACCAATTGATGAGTAGAGATGAGACAGTGCCATTCGCCATGGCTGCTTGATCGCCAATCCCCCGCCGGGCATCGGAACAGGAGCAAGCCAGGCCGATCTGACATAGCCGGAAGCGTCGCCGAAAAGAAGTTCGCCTCCCCAGATCGTCCCATCGGTGCCGTAGCCGGTGCCATCGAGAATTATCCCGATCGCTTTTCCGACATGCTTGTGTTCGGCCAGCACTGCGGCAAGATGGGCGTGGTGATGCTGAACGCTGACCGAGGGGAGTGCTTGCTTCTGGGCCCATTGCGTTGACAGATACTCCGGATGCAGGTCGTAAGCAATTGCCTCAGGGACGATCTCATGAATTTGCTCGAAATGGGAGATACTCTGTTCGAAAAACGCAAGAGCGGTGGGATTGTCCAGATCGCCAATATGCTGCGAGAGAAAGATTTGGTTACCGCGGGAAAGCGCGATGGTATTCTTCAGTTCCGCTCCAACGGCCAGGATCGGCTTGATCGTTGACTCAGCAAGGGTCACTGGTAGTGGAACGTAACCACGGGATCGCCGGATCAACCGTGGTTGTGATCCTTGAATTCTGGCGATCGAATCATCGCAGCGCTGCAGTATCTCCCGGTCGTGAAGTAGGAAATAGTCCGCGATATCTTTTAGTCGGTCAAGCGCCTCTTGATTACCGATTGCAATTGGCTCTTCTGCAAGATTGCCAGAGGTCATGACCAACGCCGTGAAATTGCCTCGAAGGAGCAGATGATGAAGCGGCGTATACGGCAACATAAAGCCAAGATATTGCTGACCGGGCGCCACCGCGTTGGCGATCCCCGTAGCCTCTCTGCTCTTCAGCAATACGATTGGTCGGCTGGGAGAAAGAAGCAATGCCCGCTCATGATCGGAGAGGATACAGAAGTTCTCGATGGTGGTGATATCTGGAGCCATCATGGCCAGCGGCTTTTCAGCGCGACCTTTTCGATCGCGTAATCTCTGCACGGCAGTTTCATTGCCGGCATCAACCGCCAAGTGAAAACCGCCAACTCCGCGAATAGCCAGAATCAAACCAGTTTTGAGAAGATCTACCGCAGTCGGAATCGG
This sequence comes from bacterium, assembly GCA_016708025.1. NCBI lineage: Bacteria > bacterium. The sequence goes on from JADJGQ010000003.1 coordinate 326,787, forward strand.
TTCGCCCATGACCGAAGTCCCATCGGCCTGACAAAGACGCACCCTCGGACCACAAATAGCACAACCATTGGGTTGGGCGTGAAACCGACGATCTGCCGGGTCATCATACTCGCCCTGGCAGGATGGACACATCGTGAAAGTCGACATGGAAGTGTACGGGCGATCATACGGTATTGACCGGACAATGGTGTAACGTGGTCCGCAGTTCGTACAATTGATGAATGGATACGCAAAGCGACGGTCAGATCGGTCAAAGAGCTCGCGAAGGCAGTCGTCGCAGGTGGCGATATCCGGAGGAATAAGCGTAGCGGCGGCTCCGTCATGCGCACTGTGGATAATCTGAAAATGAGACTCGCCCGTCAATCCAACAGACACTGATTCAAGCGAATCGATTCGTGACTGGGGAGGAAGTTCGGATTGCAGACGATGGCGAAATCTCGCAATTGCATGGGCTGAGCCTTCAACCTCGATCGTCACACCGTTTGGGCCATTTTGCACAGTCCCAGTCAGTGCTTCTTCTGTCGCGATTCTATAGACAAACGGACGAAAACCGACCCCCTGCACAACTCCGTTCACTAGAAAACGAAAGCGTGCCAGAGGGGAAGAATCTGTTCCCGTCGAGTGCTCCATCTGTTCAGCTCGATCTCTTGTTCGCGACCTGTTTTCTGAGCCAGTCGTACCAGGTCTCCAGGCCTACGCCTGTGCGGCAGGAGGTCTCGAAGATCTCAAGTTGTCCGTTGATCGAGAGGGCGTGTTGGCGGACGCGTTCCATCTCAAACTCGGAGCTCCCTAGCAGGTCGATCTTGTTGATCACCATGACGGAGGATCGACGGAACATGCCTGGGTATTTCAACGGCTTGTCGTCACCTTCAGTGGTGCTGATCAGTACCACCTTCATATCTTCGCCCAGGTCGTAGCTTGAGGGGCAGACCAGATTGCCAACGTTCTCGACAAACAAGATATCCAGATCATCGAGAGAAAACTGGTCGGTCACGGCGGTGACCATACGGGCATCGAGATGACAACTGCCACCGGTAACGATCGGATAAACGATCTTCCCGCCGGCCTTCTGGAGTCGGTTGGCGTCATTTTCAGTCTGTACATCGCCGGCGATCAGGGCAAGTCGAAGTTCGTTGTTGAGTGCGCCGATCGTCTTTTCAAGCAAGCTGGTTTTGCCGGAACCGGGAGAACTAACCAGATTGAGACAAAGGACTTTTTTCGCCTGAAGTTTTTCACGAAGGGCCTGAGCCAGTCGATCATTCTCCGACAGTACTTTTTTTTCTATCGCAACTTTGTCGGTCATTTCACTCTGTCGCTTTCTTACTGGCATTTGAATCTGAAGAGACCAGCGAAGGGTCATCATCCGGGATCTCTAGGTAGGCTATATCGAGCTCCTGACCATGGATCAGATCAACTGCACTGCCGGCGCAGGCTGGACATCTGAACTGAAGATCGGGGACCTCGAATTCGAGTTGGCATGTCTGGCAACGTGCGGCGATCGGGATATGCTCGATCACTAGCCTGGTTTCGGCGAGAGGAGTCTCTTTGGTGATCACTTCAAAACCGAAGCGCAACGACTCAGCGTCAATATCGGTCATGCGACCGATCCTGAGAGCAATCGTGGCAACCCGGTCAATGCCGCGGGAGATCATCTCCTGCTGGACCGCCTCGACAATATTCCCTGCAATACTCAGTTCGTGCATATTGGTCAATCCACCTTCAATAAGATAATACATGAAAAGTGGACGACACGAGAAAGTTATTTGATACCATACGGCGTGGTGTAGTTTATTTGGCTCCATTTTCCTGCTTGTTGCCGGAAACCGACTTATGGGGATTCTGGTTATAGGGTCCAGACCTTGTATTGGAGGAGTAATGACAGTGTTTCGATTCGCAGTAGCTCTGATCCTGACCATCACGATGATCGCATGGTCTGCCTGGGGATCCGGCGAAAAATCCACCGGCAAAACGGAAAGTCCCCAGAATAGCAAACAGGGAGAACAGATGAATTCCAACGACTACCGCCAGATCGGGTTCAAAACGATCAGCGGCAACGACAGCAGCCTGGCGGCGTTTGAAGGGAAAGTGACTTTGATCGTAAATACCGCATCGGAATGCGGATTCACCCCGCAATACGAAGGGCTGCAAAAGCTGTATGAGCGATTCAAAGATAGCGGCCTGGTGATCGTCGGCTTCCCCGCCAACAATTTTGGTCAGCAGGAGCCGGGCTCGAATGAGCAGATCGCGGCCTTCTGCAAATTGAACTTTGGCGTCACCTTCCCGATGATGGCCAAGGTCTCCGTCAAAGGAAAGGACAAGCATCCGCTGTTTGCCTATCTGACCGAAAAGTCGCCCTGCCCTGGTGAGATCAAGTGGAACTTTGGGAAATTCCTGTTGGATCGACAGGGAAATGTGGTCGCGCGGTTTGATTCCGGAGTCAGCCCGGATGATGATGAACTGGTGCACAAGATCGAGAAGTTGCTGTAGCATGATATGCAAAGCGGCGCCAGACGGCGCCGCTTTGATACTGCCGGAGGAAGCCTCCCTGCTACTTCTCCGACAAGCTCTTCTTCAGTTCGTTGGCACGCTCGATCAGCGAAACCAGCTCTGCAACCTCCTTGTCATCGATCTCCTTGTTCAGTCCCTTGGCGATCGGAAGTAGATCGGCAAGTTTCTCCCCTCTGGCCCAATATGAGTCCCGCAATATCTCCGAGAATTGACCAGCCGTGGCGGCCAACCGGAAATCATACGAGGCATCGTCGAACTGCTTGGCAAAGTGATCGGGGTCAATGATCCGGGAGACCTCACGAACCACTTTCCCTTCGGAGTCCTTAAACCGAACCTGTACCTTACCGAGCGTTCCTGAACCGAGCGAGTTACTCAGTTTCAGTTCATACAGCGCGGTGACGCGGTGTCCGGAGCCGATCTCTCCGCCATCGACGGTATCATTGCGGAAATCCTCGTCAGCAACATCGCGATTTTCATAGCCGATCAGGCGATAGCTTCGAACCATGGTCGAGTCAAACTCCACCTGGATCTTGACATCACGGGCAATGACCTCAAGGGTGCCGTTCAGATTGTCGACGAAGACTCGCTTTGCCTCTTCTATATCATCAACATACGCGTAGTGGCCGTTCCCTTTGTCACCCAGTTTCTCCATCAGGATATCGTTGTAGTTACCCATACCGAATCCGACGGTGGTCAGGGTGATCCCCTTCTTCGCATATCCTTTGATCTGCTCCAGTATCTGCTCTGGTCCGGTGTAACCGACATTGGCGACACCATCGGAACAGAGGATAATGCGATTCAATTTGCGCGGGTCGAACATCCGATTGGCCATCTCGTAGCCGAGGCGGATCCCTTCTTCGGCGTTGGTGGCTCCATCGCAAGCCAAGCTGTAAATGGCGCGCTTGATCGACTCGCGGTCATCTACCGAAGTCGGCTGGAGAACGACCCGCGCAGTGGAGCCATACACCACTATGCCGACCCTATCTTCAGGCTTGAGCTGCTCAACCAGCAGGTAGAGGGCCTGCTTAACCAGCTCCAGTCGATTCCCCCATTCCATTGAACCGGAAACATCGACGACAAAAACCAGGTTGGCTGGCTTTCGATTCTCGGTCTGGATATATTTCCCCTGGATCCCAACCCGCAACATCCAATTGTTCGAATTGCCGAACTGCGACGGCGCCCCCTCCAATTCGATTGAGAACGGCTCACGTCGCGGCGATGGATATTCGTAACTGAAATGATTGATAAACTCCTCAGCGCGGACAGCTTCAGAGGGCGGGAGGTTGCCGGATTCGAGGTACGATCGGGCCAGAATGTATGACGCGTCGTCGACATCGATGGCGAAGGTCGAGAGATTGTCATCTTCGGTATCGACAAACGGATTGACACCGTAGTCTTTGAAGAACATGGCGTCGAACGGAACTCCATTGACGGTGGTTGACCCGCCATGAGAGAGGGGGACTGGCTGAATCGTTCCAGTTGACAAACTAAGATTGCTCCCAGCTCCACCCGTGCCCGCCAGAGGATCTCCAATAGGTACACCATCGATAATATAGGAAACTTCTCCAGCACGTCCCCCTCGGATAAACACGTGGCCATTGGTCGTGGTCTGAACATTGGGCGAGTTAAACAGCAAGGCGTCGACTGGTTGTACCGGCTTCAGGTGAACCTGTTGTGAAGTAATGGAGGCGATATTGGAGGTCTCGTACTTCTGGATCGGGTCCTGAGAAGCAGTGACAGCAATAGTCCCATCCAATTCGGTAACCTTCTTGGTCAATTGGTAGTTGACCTCAGTCGTATCACCTGGTTTCACTTCGATTCCAGAGACATCAACAGTGTTGTACTCCACCGAAGAGATTTTGACCGAGTAAACGCCTGGGCTGATTTTAGTGATGATAAATCTGCCGTTAGGGTCAGACATCGCCCCCATTTTCGTTCCAACCAATTGCACAGAGGCTCCGATAACCGGGCCGCCGGTGTCCTTGTCGGTCAGCCGTCCCGAGAGCGAGCCGTTGATCTGGTCGGCGGCGATGGCAATGGCGAGCGCCAAAACCAGTTGAACCGCCACTGCAAGAATCGTTGTACGATGTGACATACGTTTCTCCCTTCTCGCATGCCGTGAAGCGTAATGAGGTGAGGATCCATAGAAACGACGCGCCCGGTTATGAGACTGTGTAACAGCTCAGAACCGGGCGTGAAAACTCGTATGATTATACGACTTATTTGAGGAGCAGCATTTTCCGGGTGGCGACATCGGTGCCGGTAGAAAGGCGATAGAAATAGAGCCCGCTGGCTATCGGCTCTCCAGACTGATCGACTGCGTGCCAGGTAACGTCGTGGATACCGGCGCTTTGATACGCATCCACCAGCTTGATCACCTGTCGACCATACACATTGTAAACTTCAAGGGTTACCCTACCAGGACTATTGAGGGTATAGGAAATCACTGTAGTCGGGTTGAACGGATTTGGGACATTCTGTTCGAGGCGGAATTCCGCAGGCACTGTCTGGGAGACTTCAACTGACATCGGTTTGGCGTTCATACCGACGACTTCCGAATGTACTATCCGGAAACGAGAATCGTTGGACGCAAACAGCGGATAGCTCCCCGGTCCAAACACCGGCTCACCCGATTGGTCGATCCAGAGTAGAGTAAGTGTGTCGCCGATAGTACCGACCATTGCCTCTGGCGCAAGTTCACGAAGATCCGACTCACGAAGCGGCCGGTCGTTGGCGGAGACAAGACGGACATAGCAGGCGGCGATCGGTTGATCGGAAGAGATGAGACATCTGCTATCGGAAGAGGTTTCGCTGATCCTGAGCGTGGCCTTATTAAAGGTCGCAACCGGCTTGGCGAATTCGAAGCTATGCCAGATCGGATCCAGATAAAACCCTTCGCCGGTAGTGATCTTGATTAGCTGCACCAGGTCGGCCACGGTGAGGGTCAGTCCATCGCCATTGATGTCTGAGCCGCTAATAGCTTGCTCAGTACAAGTAAGAACGCCCAACCCCCAGACAAAATAGCGAGTGTAACGGATAGCGTCGGCGATGGTGTAGGCATAGCCGTCGCAGTTGATATCGCCGATCCAGGGATTCACACTGTCTGTGCAAATAATATCATAATAACCGTCAACAGCGGTAAATGCAGGAACGGCGACTTCCGGTCCCGCGAGACAGGTCTGATCGGGCGAGCCGTAGCCGGGAAACACCACATTGAGTGAATCCGAAGGAGATATGCCGACATGTGGCCACAGCAACTCAGAGGCGGCGAACAGTGTATCTCCACTCCGGCTATACAGGACGTTGTCATTGCAATCCCGCCAATAAAACATGAGAGGACGAGACGAACAGGCTGTGTTGACGTTTCCCGCCCAACTGGGAGATGCAAAAGCGGTATGGATCCGCACCAATTCCATCCGACTTCCGGATGCGTAACACGACGCTTGATATCCCTCTGAAACGGAGGCAAAGCCGGTGATCTCAAGGAGACTTGTCGCGGTACTTGGGTGAACATCCCACGGATAGCCGGTTTCGGCAGTGACCGCGACGCGACGCCAGTTGAGATACTCCCAGCCGCACGCGGTCATCAGTTCACCTGGCTCAACTTTGAGGACAGTAAAGTCGTAGCCGCGCTCAGCAAGGCAGAGCCTGAAACCGCCTATTTGGCCCGGAAAACTATCGACTACTACCGGAATCTCAAGCAATCCTCCCGTAGATGGTATGTACATGCCAAAGCTGGGGAGTTTGAGCCCAGTTGCGTGGGATGAACAGAAAGACAGGAAAGTAATTGCTAATACCGTTGTCAATAAATGCCGGAGCTTCACGGATGACCTCCCAGTCTTATGCGCGCCGTAGCCGAAGTATCTGGCAATAATATACCCGTCCGTCGCCGTTATCCAAGACTTTTCAGGGAGGGACCGACTAGAGAGACGAGTGGTTGACTTGCTCCTGGAAGCCTGTATCTTACTGGCTGAAAAGGACGTATGTAGGACTATGTACCGCTTGTTTGTCGGCCTTGATCTACCGGACGAAGCGGCCCGGCAGCTGGTTCGAATCAGTTGCGGCCTTCCCGGAGCGCGATGGCTTGAACCTGACCAAATCCATCTGACCCTTAGGTTTATTGGTGAAGTGGATGGCGGGGTGTTTGACGATGTCATTGGCGCTCTCGACACCATCAATCTGCCCCCGTTTGAACTGACGCTGAAGGGGGTCGGCCATTTCCCTCCTCGGCGCCGTCCGGATACTCTCTGGGTTGGGGTTGAACGGTCCGAATCGCTTGAACTTCTTCACCAGAAGATAGATTCAGCGCTCAACCGCTCGGGCATTCCCAAAGACCAGAGAAAATTCCACCCCCATGTGGCGATCGCCCGCTTGCGGGATACTCAGGAGAACAGACTCGGCGATTACATTGTCGCAAATAATCTCTATGAATCGGGGCCGTTCTGGATAGATAGTTTTCATCTCTTTTCCAGCGTTCTGGCATCAGGCGGCGCAAGCTATCGTATCGAACAAAGTTATCCTCTGTATAACGGGAGTAAGCGGGATGAAAAGTCATCGTAAGGAGCTCTGGTTCAACGTTCCTTCAAGACGCGGTTTCGTCAATATCACCCATGAGGTGCAGGAGGCGATCCGCGAGAGCGGCGTGCAGGAAGGAATGGTCCTGGTGAATGCGATGCATATCACCGCTTCGGTCTTTATTAACGACGACGAATCCGGGCTGCACCAGGATTACGACAAATGGCTGGAGAAACTGGCGCCACACGAACCGATCAGCCAATACCGGCATAATGATACCGGCGAAGACAACGCCGATGCCCACATGAAGCGTCAATTGATGGGGCGCGAGGTCGTCGTGGCGATCACGGGCGGAAAACTGGATTTCGGGCCGTGGGAGCAGATCTTCTACGGCGAATTCGATGGCCGCAGAAAAAAGCGGGCATTGATCAAGATCATCGGTGAATAGAGATTTCGTTCAGGAAGAGGATATATGAAAAACTCACGATTCACGAGGCTGCTGACGGTAGCACTGTTCTTGGTTGTCGCCTCACTGACGGCAGCCGCGCAGGAACATCAGCCCCCCATGGCCAGGATCATACCCAAAGTGGATTCGATGTTTGGCGATGTACGCGTGGATAATTACTACTGGCTTCGCGACAAAGAGAGCCCCGAAGTTATGAAGTATCTTGAGGACGAAAACAATTACACGATGCTGATGATGCGGCCGACCGAAAAGCTCCAGCAGCAACTCTTCTCCGAGATGCTCGGACGGATCAAAGAAAATGATGCCTCTGTCCCAGCCTCACATGATGGATACTTCTACTATACCCGTACGGAGGCAGGCAAGCCGTATGGGATCCACTGCCGCAAGAAGGGTTCAGTGGATAGTCAGGAAGAGGTCGTCCTCGATGAAAATGAGTTGGCCAAACCATACCAGTATTTTGCTGTCTCCAAATGGGAAGACAGCCCGGATCATTCGTTGATCGCGTTCGGGGTTGATACCGCCGGAAGCGAACAGTTTGACATACAGATCAAGGATCTGGCGACCGGTAAGATCTACCCCGAGCGAATCCCCATGACCTACTATGATTTCGCCTGGGCCAACGACAACAAGACTCTCTTTTACATTGTACAGGATGGTGTGGCGAGACCATACAAGCTCTTCCGTCATACGCTGGGTGCAGATCCTAAAAATGATGTGATGGTGTACCATGAGGCGGATAGCTCGTTTGAGCTGTCAATCAAACGGAGCCGTAGCAATCAGTATCTGTTCCTGGAGTCGTCCAGTTTGACGACTACTGAGATCCGGTATCTTGATGCCAATACACCAAACGGCACATTCAAGGTGATAACTCCCCGACGTGACGATCATGAATACTCAGTTGATCACCAGGGAGACAAGTTCTATATCCTGACCAATGACCAGGCGCTCAATTTCAAGATCGTGACCGCGCCGACCAGCGACCCATCGATGGCGAACTGGAAAGATTTCGTGCCGTACGTCGATTCCATCTTCATAACCAAACTCGATCTGTTCTCTAACTGGCTGGTGGCGGACGAATGGTTTAATGGACTCCCCCATTTACGGATATGGGATCTGACCACCGGCGAGTCGCATTTTATCGCGTTTGATGAGCCGGCCTATGCGCTGTTCCCCGATGAAAACTACGATTTCTCGACCGATGTCTTCCGCTTCGCCTACTCGTCAATGCTGACCCCCAAAACGGTCTATGATTACGACATGAAGACTCGCACCAAAACACTGAAAAAGCAGACCGAGATACTGGGCGGATACGATCCATCGCAATACCAGATGGAGCGGATCTTTGCGCGCGCATCTGATGGCGTCATGATCCCGATCACGATCATGTACAAGAAGGGGATGATCCGCGACGGCAAGGCGCCGCTCTGGCTCTACGCGTATGGCGCGTACGGCATCAACACTGAACCGTATTTCTCCGCGAATCAGTTCAGCCTGCTCGATCGCGGAATGATCTACGCCGAAGCTAATATCCGGGGCGGCTCGGAAATGGGGCGGCAGTGGTACTATGACGGCAAACTTGCAAAGAAAAGGAATTCCTTCACCGACTTCATCGCGTCGGCAGAGCATCTGATAGGCGCCAAATATACCTCATCGGACAGACTGGTGATCAGCGGCGGCTCCGCAGGTGGCCTCTTGATCGGAGCGGTCGTGACAATGCGTCCTGACTTATTCAAAGTTGCGATCGCCGATGTGCCATTTGTTGATGTGATCAATACGATGCTGGATGAGAATCTCCCGCTGACAGTCCAGGAGTTTGAGGAATGGGGGAATCCGCGCGATTCGATCGACTATCAATACATGCGGTCCTACTCACCGTATGATAATATCCAGGCAACAGAGTACCCCAATCTGCTGATCACGGGAGGAATAAATGATCCTCGCGTGATGTACTGGGAGCCGGCGAAGTTCGCCGCCAAATTCCGGGCTACCAAGACTGACAATAATCGACTGTTATTGCGGACCCACATGGGGACGGGCCATTTCGGTGAATCCGGCCGCTATGGCAGATTGAAGGATTATGCGTTCCAGGTTGCGTTTGCACTGGATATCCTTGGTCTCAATCGTTGATAGAAAACGATGATATGAAAAGAGCTGTTCAGGAATACCTGAGCAGCTCCTTTTTGTGTCTTGAATTGTCGATAGCTAGTCGCCGAGCGAGATATAGTCCCGATATAATGCCGCACCGATCAGCCCAGCATTATTCCCAAAGCGAGCTGGACGAATGCGCTCGAGATTTGACAGGTATGGCGAGAACTTCTCCCACTCCTCGCTGACTCCCCCACCCACGATAATCAGATCTGGCGCAACCAGCCTGTCGACATATCTCAGATATCGATCGACCCGCTGTCCGAATTCTTCCCATGAGAGATTTAGTTTCGGTCGAAGTGACGCTGAGGCAACTGCTTCGGCTTCTTCCCCACTCTCCAGATAGATATGTCCGAATTCGGTATTGGGGATAAGCCGTCGATGACGAAACAGCGCCGAGCCGATTCCCGTGCCAAGCGTGATCAATAGCGTAGTGCCATCGCTTCGCGTTGGTTCATCGCGTCCTGCACCAAAGGCCATCTCGGCGAGTCCGGCAGCATCAGCATCATTCAGCACCGAGACGTCGGTTCTGGCGAGTGGTTTCAGCAACGCTCTGATATTCAGCCCCACCCAATCAGGATGCAGATGAATTGCTGTCCGCACGATGCCATCGCGGACCACTCCGGGAAAACCGATACCGATTTGACTGGTCCAGTCGAAATGCTGCATCAATTGGAGAATGACACTGACAAGTTGTACCGGTTCAGCGCAGGAAGGGGTGGAGACTTTGAATGGTTCGGCTATCAGCGTGCCTGTCAGAATATCGACCGGCGCCGACTTGAGAAAACTCCCCCCGATGTCAATTCCGAGAATGTTCTGTTTGGACATGGCTTGATCCGACAGTCTTTGTACTCAACAAAAAGCGGTCGACTGAAAATCAGGCGACCGCTTTGATCTGTGATCGAATGACCTCAGCTTTCCAGCATGTGGTAGACGCGTCCTTCCAGCATCATCAGCTGGCCGGGGGTCTCCGCATAACGGACCATCTGGGCAAGCTCATTGGCCGAGGCGACCTCTTCCACCTGCTCATCAACTTTCCAGTCGATGAAATTGCGGGTGGCGTGGTCATTTTCTTTGGCGGCCATGTCGACTATCTCGTGCACCATCTTGGTGGTCTTGATCTCAAGCTGCACAAAAGAGTCAACAATCTCTTTGGCCGACTTAAAGTCGACGACCGGAGCGGGAAGCGATGCCAGACGAACGTGCGCTCCCTGATCGATCAGGTACTTGGCGATCTTCTTGCCATGTCCCTGCTCTTCTTCAGCCTGCTTGTGGAAGAACTTCGCGAATACGGTCAGGCCGGCATTCTCAAACCAGTACGCCATGGAGAAATAGGTCCAGGCATTAAAGAACTCATGGTTCACTTGTTCGTTCAGGCGCGCGGCCATCTTCTCAGATATCATCATTTCAAAACTCCTTCAGTTTATTGCGATTGTTCTCATTGTCAGTTTAACGGATTGTCGAAATTGACAGTTCCAAGAAACCACCGAATGATCGAGAAAATCAAGTGGATTATGGTGCGGGAATGGTGATATTCACATTTCGCAACGGCAAATGAAATTTCATTTCAATAGAACCAGTTTACGGACGGAGTGGAATTCGACCGCCTCCAGACGGAAGAAATAGACTCCGGAAGCCAGATCATGCCCGTCATCGGTGCGGCCATCCCAGAATACCCGATAATGGCCAGCCGGCTGTGATTCCAAAGGCCACCGCTTCACCACCTGTCCGAGCAGGTTATAGATCGCCAGACCGATCTCGGCCCGACGCGGCAAGGCGTATTCTATCGTGGTTCCCGCATTAAAGGGGTTGGGGTAGTTTTGATCGAGGACATATCCGAACGGAAGTCCGGTAACCGGGTCATCTTCCACCGGCGTCGCCTGGTCGCCGACCAGGGTGGCCAGATAAAGATCCGAGCCGCCAATTGAGTACGAATAGGTATATCCAGCCAACAGATAGTTGCCTTTTGAATCAACACAGATCGAACGACAGTAATCGGATTGAGTGCCGCCCTGAGTTGTGGACCAGAGTTGCTGACCGAGTGGGTCGATTTTCAACACGTAGATATCCGACCCTCCCGCACCCGATGATTCGGTTGTGCCAGTGATCACATAATTACCGTCGGCGGTGTAGCTAACAGCATAAGCACGATCATCGCGCGTCCCGCCAAATGTCCGTTCCCATTCCACTGTCCCCCCGGCGGTTGTTTTGATCACGTAGGCATCATTGTAGCCGAGGCCATATGAATTGGTAGCTCCGACCACGAGTAATCCAAATTCGGGTGTGATCTCCAATGAATATCCATAATCTGCGCGCGACCCGCCGAGCGAAATTGCCCAGAGTGAGTCGCCATCGAAGGAGGTTTTCACCATGTAGATACTACTGTAGCCGGTACCGAATGAACCAGTTGAGCCGATCGCGACATACCCATCCCAGGTTTCCCGCACTGCCATGCCGGACTCTCCCCCGACTCCTCCGAAGGTCTTGCTCCAAAGAAGATTTCCTGACTCGTCGACCTTGACCAGCCAGAGATCTGCATAGCCCGCACCGGTAGAACTGGTCGTGCCGCAGATGATGTAATTTGAGTCGCTCGTGGCACGGATCGACCAGCCTTCATCAGCGGCAGTGCCACCGATCGTTTTGCTCCAGAGCTGATCTCCGTACTGATTGTACTTGACCAGCAAAAGGTCGCCGCCGCCGGCGCCAGATGACGTAGTAGATCCGACGCAGAGAAAACCGTTGTCCGCTGTTACCTGAAGATCGCGGCCGTAATCGGTCCCGGTCCCTCCGGCGGTTTTCGCCCAGAGTGTGTCGCCGAGAGAATCAAGCCTGATGATATAGAGATCATGGTCGCCGGAGCCAAATGAATAGGTGGAGCCGATCGCCACATAGCCGCCATCGGCCGTGGTCTGACATCCATAGCCACCTTCGTTAAAATAGCCGCCGTAATGTTTCGACCAGACAAGCGACTGCGCAGTCGCGGTCGTCACCAACGCGCTCAGACAGACAATCAAAAGTAGTATTCGCCGTTCCATAGCTTTTGTCTGTTCACTCTTTGAACAGCCTCCACTAGAGCTATCGGCAGGGCGGACCGTTTCTTTAGGTGGCTGAGAATATTGGCATCTCCCCATACCCCACTCTCCGGACAACTCCCATCTGGCGACGAATAACACCACCTAATCCATTATCGAGCAACACGATAAGCGTATCTGCCTGAAGTGGCATTGGCCTTGCATTGTCATCCTGTCAGGAAAACTCTGAAACGATTGGGAGGAGCAATGCGCTCATTCATCAATCGCCTGATCCTGCTGGTGATCGCCGTTCTGGTGATCGGTGGTGGGAATGTCATGGCGCAGGAACGTGCCGCAATCCAGGCGCTGGCCACTGTGGTCTCGTCGCTTTCGATTGTCGGTACCAATAATTTGCAGTTTGGGACAGTGACGCCTGGCGTCACCAAGTCCGTCGACAAAGCCACGATCGGCTTTGCGGGAGAGTGGGAGATCACCGGGACTTCGTCCGCCGAGTTGACCATGGATTTCACGTTGCCCGACACGATGCGGACAGTCGACAGTCTTGGCGCGATGAGAATTGACTTCAGCGCGACCGATGTCGCTTTCAGCGACGGAACCGGAAACCAGAGCACTCCAACAGGTACGCTCAACCCGAACGGACCCTCGGTCCGACGGATCGGCGGTGGCGGGATGATGACGGTTTGGATCGGCGGAACGGTCTATCCTCGTGTTTCGCAAACCGGCGGTGACTACAGCGCGGAGATATTGCTGACGGTGGCATATACCGGTAGTTGAGCTGTTCGTTCGGTGCACAGTTCCCGGCCGACCGGTCGTCATTCCCTCTAAGAGGGCTTGACAGATTGCGGCCTCATGCTAATTTGAGAGGGTACCAACCTGTATGGACTGATACCCGGCATGAGATCTCTTTTCGTTTGGCTATTCGCTCTTACAATTTTCGGCCTGGTGATGTCGCTTAATGCGACAGACCTAGCGTCGTCAGATCGTATCTCCGCGACTGCGACCGTCATCCAGCCACTGGGAATGCTTGAGATCAAGGAGCAGGGGGATTCCGAGCGCAACCCAGTCGTCGCTCGTCTTGGTACACGTACATTCCTGTATATTCCCCGAGGTAATCCAATCCTCTTGCTGGATGGATCTCCGCTTGAACTTGATCTCTCCCGCGCCGAACATGTGATTTCAATGTTGGATGTCACCGAGTTGTTGGCCTCCCGAAAGAGTGAACATCCGGTGGTGCTGACTGTCATTTACTCCGACAATTGACCCTCCAGTTCAATCTTGATTTCATCAGGGACCGCCGGTAGGTTACGGTCGATGATACCTCTCTGGCAAAAACTGACTCTGCTGTCGATCTTCGTCGTGGCGCTATTGCTTCTGCCGTCAATGGCCGAAGCTCAGGCGATCGATGTTTCGTTGGTGAATAATCTGGCGTTCGGGAATGTGTTCCCCGGAGCGCCCAAGGTGATCTCCAAACATGCCGCGGGAGCGGCGGCCGAATTTCATGTTTCCGGGAATGCCGGCGACGAAGTACTTATCACTTTCTTGAGCCTCCCGACCTATATCAACATGGGGGGATTCAACATGAACGTGATCATCTCCGACACCGATTGCGCCATGGACTCCAGCGCCACTCCAAATCAATCCAATCCGGGCTATAATAACCTCAATCCCTGGCAGCCGATCACCTACCGACTGGGAAGTAATGGCCTGACTATATGGCTCGGCGCCACAGTTGTTCCATCCCTTGGTCAAAAACCAGGCAGCTATACTGGCCTGATCCAGATCAGGGCGGAATACACCGGAAATTAGCTGTTCAAATCTCCTTCAATCTGGTCGTTTTCATAGGGAAAATGGCTGAAATTCCTGTCCTTCAATTGCACTCATTCCGATTCCCTTAAGTAGGAACATTTACGACTAAACAGAGCGGGGGAACCCGCAGGGAGTTGAACATGCGTACCAGACCGACCCGGGCACTACTTGTGCTAAGCGGCCTGCTGCTGTTCGGGATGATCGCGACCCCGGTTCAGGGACAGGAAGTAGCGAATGGCCTCGCCATCGCCAACGTGCTCGCCTCACTATCCGTCGTGGCGACGCAACCTCTCGATTTCGGCAACGTCTTCCAGGGAGTAGCCAAATCCCAGGATGAGACCTCGGATCTCAATTCAGGCATTTTCACGATCAACGGTTCTGCCAACGCCAACATCTCGGTCTATCTTCAGTTGCCGGAGTATCTCGCTCTGGCAGATGGCTCTGACCGGATGTCGATTGCCTTCAGCACCACCGATGCAACCTACTCATTCCTGGATGCCGCGGCGCCATCGACGCCGGCAGCTCCGGGTGCTGGTGCGTTGCTTGATCAGAACCCGCGGACGTTGGCGGGCACGTCAGTCGGCGCAGGCGGATTCGCCCAGATATTTCTTGGCGGACGGGTCACGCCATCAGTCAATCAGACGGCGGGGGCATATTCAGGGGATGTTATTTGTACGGTAGCTTATACCGGTACCTGATTCTCCCACAACAGTTTTCGAATGCGAACGAGGGCTCACCGAGCCCTCGTTTTGTTTAGCTAATCCCATCCTTATCAATCGGTTAATACTGGCAGTGACATTGCAAATTGCCGGCTATCCCTCGTCTGGGACTGGACTCTCCCCTATACCAAAGCCCGACTTACCCCCCGCTAACCATTGCAGACTGCGATTTTTTTGGAAACGGGCTGTTAAGTTTCTGAACTGTCTGACGATTTAACAGCCATAGGAGTTCGATTAACGAACATGCCTATGCACACTTGATGAACAGGGAAGTGAGTATCGTATGAAGAGCATGCCCAACTGGCTGAGACGGATGACCGCGGTGGCGGCAGCATTGATGCTGTTGATCCTCCTCGGAACTACGCCAGCCATGTCACAGGATGTCGCAGTTGGACAGGCAACCGCCACTGTTCTGGCGGTACTGTCGGTAACCGCAACGCAGGCCTTGGATTTCGGCAACGTCTATCAGGGAGTCGCCAAAGTTCAGGATGAAACCTCGGATGCCAGTTCCGGTATTTTTACCATCACCGGACAGGCAAGCTCGGCGATCGCCTGCTATATCCAACTCCCGGACTATGTAGCATTGTCGGATGGTTCCGACCGGATGCCGATCGTGTTCAGCGCTACAGACGCTGCGTTCAGTGTTCAGGTCGCCGGAACTCCGAGTGCTCCCGGTGCCGGTGCTACCGCCAACGCCAATCCGCGTAACTTGACCGGTACGGCCATGGGTGCGGCTGGAACGTCGAAGATCTTCCTCGGCGGCAAAGTGATCCCGACCATTAATCAGACGGCGGGAAGCTATGCGGCGGATATCGTGCTGACAGTCGCCTATACCGGCTCCTGATCAGACGGCTAACAAAAACGAATGTAAACAGTAACTAGAAATTGGATAAAAGGGGATTTCCCGATTGCAAGGAGATGACATGAACAGGTACCTATCACACCTTGTCCGGTGCTTGGTAGTAGTCGCACTCGTAGCGACAGTCGGCGCTCCGTCATTAGTACAGGCGCAGGATGTCTCTACTGGTCAGGCCACAGCTCAGGTCCTCGCGATTTTGCAGGTAGCTGCAACGCAGGCCTTGGACTTTGGCAACGTCTACCAGGGTGTGCCGAAAGTACAGGATGAAACGTCCGACGCTAACTCCGGGATCTTTTCGATCGCCGGCGCGCCGAGCGCAAATATCGCCTGCTACTTCCAGCTCCCGGACTTCGTAGCTCTGGCCGACGGTTCCGACCGTATGCCGATCACTTTCAGCCTGACTGACGCGACATTTTCAGTGCTCGCGGCTGCTGCTCCTTCGACTCCTTCGGCTCCCGGACTTGGCGCGACGCTGAATACCAGCCCGCGTAACTTGACCGGTACTGCCATTGGTGCCGCTGGCGCTGCTCAGATCTTTCTTGGCGGCGAAGTGATTCCGACTGTCAATCAGACAGCGGGCGCTTATTCAGCCGATATCGTGCTGACGGTCTCCTACACTGGTAGCTGAGCCGATTCTGGTTTGCGCGTCCGACATGGATTGCCGGAGCGTTTGTGAAAACTGACTTGAATACATAGGATGGTTTAAATGGCAAAGACAGATTCAACCCCATCGTCCGACTCGCGTCCGGGATGGGGTTTGCTTTGGGTCCTGATCTTCTTCCTGGTCTTCTCCACTAATATAGTAGCGGGTGTCCTGGTCGCTCCGACTGTCGTGTTCGTTAATGACAAGAACCGGACGGCGCGGCTTGATATCAACAATACGGGGACTACTCCGCAGGAAGTAACGATCAGTTTTGCCTATGGTCTGCCGGTCTCCGACAGCCAGGGGAATGTGACCGTCATGCTCCAGGACTCGAACATCACCGATCCTCGCTCGGCCGTCGAGTGGGTAAAGGCGTTTCCGCGTCAGATCGTCATTCCGCCGAATGGCACTCAGGTGGTCCGATTCGTCGCCAATCCACCCAAGGATCTTCCCGCCGGCGAATACTGGGCACGGATCGTGGTTCGCTCAAAAGATGGTGATACCAAGATCCCGACTGCAACTGAGCCCGACGCTATCACGACCAAACTGAACATGATCATGCAAACAGCGATCATGCTGAAGTATCGTACCGGGGAACTGGGAACCGAAGTTGCGTTAACCAACACCCAGGCGATTCAGACGGACAGCACGGTCTATGTCATGGTCGACTTGGCCAATAAGGGAAATGCATCTTACGTGGGCGTGCTGACTGCTCGTTTGCTCGATGCCGATCAGAAGGAACTGGCACGTCAACAGACGGATATTGCGGTCTATCGCGAACTCAAGCGCAAGATCGAATTCCCTATCAGCGCACCTGGAAAATACAAGATCGAACTGGGAATCACGACTGAGGGGAGAACGGATATCGCCCCGGAAGATATGATCCCCGGTAACAAGGTCTATTCGACAGTAGACATTCAGTAATGAAGGAGTAACGACCGGCCGGAGCGATCCGGCCGTCAATAGGATATGGGGCCAAGGCCCCGGGGCAGGATGCCCATGCGCACAAAGTATACAGGCTACATCGCGATGGCGTTCGCCATCGCACTCGCGTTTCTTCCACTGCCGGTGTCCGGTCAGACACCGTATGAAGAGATCACGGTCAGTTTCGAGGTCCCTCGACTTCTGGGCCACGATCTCTTCGTGCGATATGATGGCAAGACCCTTTACGTTCCGGTAGTCGAAGTCTTCGGACTCCTCGATATCAACATCGGCCCCGATGCGGATCGAACCAAACTCCAGGGATTCCTTCTCAACAAGAACGACAGGTACGAACTTCGCCCCACCGAAAGCAAAGCGATCGTCAATAAGAAAGAATTCCCGCTCGATCGAACTGAATTCATGTACGACAACGGCCAGCTCTACCTGCGGATCGACCAATTCGGTCGACTGTTCGGGCTGGAGATGACGTTCGATTTTTCGATGTTGCGCATTCTTTTGCCGCTAAATGAAAGTTTTCCGGCCTGGCAGAAATTGAAGAGAAAACAGGCTCGTGAAAAACTGCAGAAGCAGGTTGCTTCCCTCAAAGATGTGAAGTCGGTTGAAAGAGGCCGTGAGCTGTTCTCCGGTGGTGTCACCGATTGGACGCTTTCTTCAAATCCGATCGGTGGCGGCGGACATTATCTGGATATGGCCCTCGGCTCTATGATCCTGGGTGGAGATCTGACAGTCTCCGGTTCGGGCAATACTAGTCGTGGGTTCGATTCGGATCAGCTCCATTATCGCTGGCACTATTCGCTCGGTGACAATCCCTTCCTCACCCAGGCAGAATTAGGAACCGTGAACCCCGGCGGCCTCCTCTCCCGTTCATTAGAAGGCGCCTTGCTGACCAACACTCCGCAAGTGCAACGTCAGTACTTTCAGACGATCGTACTCGAGGGACAACTGGAAGAGGGATGGGAAGTCGAGCTCTATGTGGATGGTCGGTTGCTCGATTTTGCCGAAGCCGATGCAACCGGCAAGTACCATTTTGATGTCGACGTCGTGTATGGATCGTCGGACATCACTCTTAAAATGTATGGTCCCAGCGGCGAGATCCTGACAGAAGAACGGCATCTGCGCGTTCCTTACAATCTCATTCCAAAAAACAGACTTGAGTATTCGATGGCTTTCGGTAAGGATGCGTCCGCTGATACCAGCCGCTACTATTCGCAGCCGACAGCCTACTACGGCGTTTTCAATTTCCTGACTCTGGGAGCCGGAGCGGACCTTCCCCTCAAATCAGATATCGGCGAAGAGCCGCTCTTTTCGACCGAGGCGACAGTTCAGGTGGCCGGGTCGGTCATTGCGAACGCCTCCATCTCCCCCGGATATCAGATGCAGTTTGGTGCCAACTACGCAATGCCGAATTTCCTGAATACCAACCTGACTTACACCAAGTACGAAAAGAACCTCTTCCGTAATCCCGGAATGCAGGAACAGTCCATCACCGGATCGATGTCCCTGCCGATCAAAATCGGCCAGCGCTATCTGGGTCTCCGTTACAATGCATCCTACGACTCCTATTCGGATTTCACGGCGCTCTCCATGAACTACGGCGCGACGGCCTCATTTCTGCGTATGTACGCAAATTACATTGGTCGTTACAAACGGACGATCTACCCGAACCGAGCGGCGACCTCCATGGTCAGCCAGATGTTGTTGTCGACCGACCTGCTCAGTTGGTTGCGTCCGCAGTTCCGAATCGACTTCGATCATGATGTAAATGAATTCTCCCGGTTCGGCGTATACCTGACCCGGCGTGTTTTCAAGACAGGGCAAGTCAGCCTCTCCTATGAACACTCGCCGCTGTACAAGACCAATACGGTAATGTTGAACCTGAACTTCTTCAATTCGGTCGCCGCATTCTCCACGCGGGCAGCTTATTCAAACAAATCTTACTCGATGAACCAGATGCAGCGCGGATCGATCCGCTGGGATCGCGCGGCCGGGAAGATCAGATTCGACCGCCGCAACGGGATCGGCTACGGTTCGGCCGTGGTACGGCCATTCCTCGACCTCAACAATGACGGCGTTCCGAACGAAGGCGAGGAGTTCCTCCCCGGATTGAAAGCAAAGCTCGTCGGTACCGGCGGAAGACCGGTCCCTCGCGGCGATCTCTATTATTACGAAAATTTGCGACCGTACGATTCATACACAATCTCGATCGACCCGACCAGTTTGGACAACCCAATGCTGAAACCCGCATTTGAAAATTACCGGGTATCGGTCAATCCGAATGTAGTGACCTCCGTTGATGTTCCCGTCGTGATGGCGGCTGATTTGAGCGGAGTGGTCGAGCGTGAAACGCCGGGCGGCAATATTGGTGTTGGCGGGATGCGCCTCAAGCTGTTGAATGTCGGTAAGGATGTTGCGATCGATATCGTCTCGTTCAGCAGCGGGCAGTTCTATTATCTCGGCCTGATCCCGGGGCATTATCGCGCCTATCTCGATCCGGAGCAGTTGGATCGATACGGCTACATTGCGGAACCGCCATCGTTGGAATTTGATGTCCTGCCATCGGAATCTGGTTCCTCGGTTGAGAATATCAATTTCGTTCTGAAGCCAAAGCCTTAATTCGTCATCGCCATAGCAGTCCCAGCAAAAACGGCTACCCGATTCGGGTGGCCGTTTTCACAAAACCTGATATTCCTGAAGATCACGGGCAATTAGGCAAAGTCGGTCGCGGAGTTACTGTTAGATAGGAGATCAACAGTGACAGGTCGGACAGATCGACATGGGGCGGAGCACCGGCGGTCGACGCATTCACATTCGCCTCTTCCGGGCATGGGAGCGCAGGTCGGGGTGTGGTTGTCAGATACGAGATCAAGAGCGACAGATCAGAGAGGTCTGGAGTTTCACTGACTGATTCATTGACATTACCGGTAGTGCCGGTGCAGCAGCCAAGATCACAAACATCGCCGATCCCATCCTGGTCGGTATCTTCCTGCAGTGGATTGGGGTCGACCGGACAATTGTCACAGGGATTCCCCACCAGGTCGCCATCATCATCCTGCTGGCTGACATTACTCAACAACGGGCAGTTATCGCTCGGATCCAACACTCCATCGTTGTCATCGTCGGGGTCGCAGGCATCTCCCAGCAGGTCGCCGTCAGTATTGACCTGACTCGGATTATCGACAAATGGACAGTTGTCCGCCACATCAAGAACTCCGTCGTCGTCATCATCGATGTCACAGGCATCGCCCATTCCATCGAGATCATTGTCTTCCTGACCGGGATTGTTGACGAAAGGACAGTTGTCGCTCGGGTCGAGCACACCGTCATTGTCATCGTCGCCGTCGCAAATGTCTCCGATACCGTCAAGATCAGCATCTTCCTGTCCGGGGTTGACCTGATTGATGCAGTTGTCGCAGGCATTCCCCTTGGTGTCCATGTCATTATCTTCCTGCAGTGGATTCGGAACGCTCGGGCAATTGTCCACCGGATCGGCGACGCCGTCACCGTCACTATCGGCGACGATGACATTGATGGTTCCGGTCATGCCGAAAGTCTCGTGAAAAGTACATCGGTACGGAAATGGACCAGGGCCATCAGCCGGGAGGATGACGATCTGAAAGGTCTGCCCGGCCGTCGACATTGTTCCCGAGTTCCACGTTTTGGCGGAAGCAGGGTAGGAAACGGTATTGTGAACACCGCTCACCAGCGTCCAGCGAACCGTGTCGCTGTGATTGACATTAACAGTGGAGGGAGTGAACGAAGTGCCGCTCATCGTAATATTGTGGATGGTGGCGAAGAGGCTGCCGGGGACAAGCAGGACGATTGCCAGCAGCACTGCGCAATGGAAAGATGACAGACGATTCATAGGACCTCACAGTCTCTTGAAACTGGTCAGTTTGTTGTTCCGATATTGACGATATGACAGACGGTGCGCTGAGATCTGTTCTCAGGCAGTACCCTCGGGTGAGGCCGCGGTAGACTGTGAGTAATATATAGTATATTGGCCCATGTTGTCAAGTTGTATATGGAACGGGGAGCCGCGCAGACATCAAAGAAAAAGGGCCGGCAATCCGGCCCTTTTTTGCTATTTGATTCCCTGCAGAATCGCCTGAATCACCCCTTCTTTCCCTTGGCGGGGGCATTCTGCTCCATGAGCAGCTTCTCCAGTTGATCAACCAGCGATCCAAACAGTTTGATCGTTCGGTCGACCGGTTCCGTGGTCGTCATGTCAACGCCGGCGGCTTTGAGCACGTCGACCGGATACATCGAGCTACCGGTGTTCAGGAATTGCTGATACTGCTCCAGCGCGCCTTTCTGTTTCTCCAGAATGCGCTGTGAGATCATTTGGGCGGCCGCATAGCAGGTCGCATACTGATAAACGTAATATTGCCGATAGAAGTGGCTGATCCGCAAACCGCCAACATCGTTTAACGAGTCGATCACCAGCTCCGGGCCCCAGTACTTTTGGTAGATCTCGCGATAGGTCTGACGGAAGTAATCGGCCGACAGCGCACCGCCTTCTTCCACACGCTTGTGAATTGCCAGTTCGAATTCGGAGAACCATACCTGGGTATAGAACGTGCCGATGATCTGGGTGATGTAGTAGTTCAGCAGATTGATCTTTTCCTGCTTATCCTTGGTCTTCTCCAGCATGTATTTGATGAGGACCGCCTCATTGCAGGTCGAAGCAACCTCCGCGGTAAAAAGGTAGTGGTTGCTGTACTGATACGGCTCATGCTGATTGGTGTAGAAGGAATGCATGGCATGCCCCATCTCGTGGGCAAGCGTAAACACATCCTCCATCGAGCCTGAGTAATTCATCAGCAGGTACGGGTGAGAACTGTACGTTCCCCACTGGTAGGCGCCGGAACCTTTTCCTTCCGTTTCGTACACATCGACCCATCCGGAGGACAGCCCTTTGGAGAAGTCAGCCATGTATATCTTCCCCATTGGCTGCAATCCGCGCGTGATAATATCGACTGCCTCTTCATATTCGTATTTCTTCTGGCCCTCCTTGACGAGCGGAACCCAGAGGTCATACGGATAGAGTGTGTCGATCCCCATCATTCTCTTGCGCAGTGACGCCCACTTATGCAAAGGCGTGAGATTTGCATTCACCGCTTCGATTATCTTGTAGAAAACGGAGGTTGGAATGGCATTCGGGTCCAGTGACATGTCGAGACAGGTCGGATACTTGCGGGTCTTGGCCAGCCAATGGTCCTTCTTGACCGAGGATGCCAGGGTGGCACTCAGCGAATTCACATACTTGAGATATGCCTTATTGTATGCCTGATTGGCATCACGTCGGACTCGGCGATCCGAGGATTCCAGCATATTCGAATAGCGCCCCTTGGACAGCTCCACCTCGTTGCCGTTTTCATCAATGATCGTGCCGTAGTTGATATCGGCATCGTTGATCATATTAAAAATTCGCGAAAACGCCCCGCTTACCGGCGCGGCCGCCGCAAGCAGTGCTTCTTCCTTATCCGAAAGAATGTGTTCTTTGCTGCGGATCAGGGACTTCAAATAAAAGGCGTATTCGGCCAAGGCAGGGGAACCAACGAAACCGGTCAGGGTGGCATCATCCATCGCCAATATCTCTGGTTCGAAATAGGATGACGCTTCGCCCAATTGGGCATTGAGGCTGGAGATACGGTCGCCGCGCTCCTGGCTTTCGCTGACCCGATTATCCTCATCCAACTTCAGGTTGGCATATACATACAGATTGTCTGAGATCAGCGAAAGGCTGTCGCGAAGTTTGAAGGCGGCATGCAGGGTTTCCGGCGATGACGTGAGACGGCCCCGGAATTGATCGAGCCGGGAGTAGTTTGCCTTCAGAAATTCAAAATCTCTCTCCCATGCCTCGACCGAAGGATACATATCCGCCAGCTTCCACTGATATTGCGGATCGATCTCGGAGCGTTGCTTCAACTGCCCGGTTTGTGCCTGAGCGATCAGGCCGAAACAGAGGATGCCGGCCATGACCACGAGGGCCAGGCGAAGCATCCTTGAGGGTTGCGTTGGTGTCATATCTTCTCCTATATTGGCGCGTATCGACCGAGGGTCATTCTCTTTTTGGTTGGCTAATATACGCAGATCTGGCCCGTTTGTGGAACGAAATTCGACGGAGAGGTTATGTTCATTCACCAGACCACCATACGTTTACATCATACCGATGCCGCCGGCTTACTCTTTTTCGCTGACCAGTTTAAGCTGGCACACGATGCCTATGAAAGCTTTATGGAGTCAATAGGCTATCCGTTCGCTCCGCTATTGCGGACCTCACAGTATCTTCTGCCGATAGTTCACGCGGAAGCGGACTATGGCGCCGCCCTCAGTACCGGAGATAAGATCACTATTCAGGTAACAGCGGAGCGGGTCGGCGACACTTCCTTCACGCTCACATATCGTTTGCTCCGCGATGGAAATGAGCCGGTTGGATCAGTTAAGACTGTGCATGTTCTCGTCGACAAACGTACCGGTCAAACTCTGACCTTGCTCCCCGATCTGAGAACGAAGCTGGCAGCTATTGCGGCAACCGCCTGATCATCTCCCGGGCAAGCGCGGCAAAATAGGGTCGACTCGGCTTAAGACTTGACTGCAGATCTGTGGGCCATTCGAGGAAGTGCTCTGGGAATTTGTACTTCGGCAGTCGTTCGGACATGACATCTTTGAGCAATGAGATATCGATCTTGGATCCAGTGGTCATACGAATGAAAGCGGCAGGACGGTCCCCCCATTGCACAGAACGAACCGGCACCACCACCACTTCCTCCACTCCCTGACACTCGCGAATGACTGCCTCGATCTCCTCCGGATAGATATTTTCTCCTCCGGAGATAAACATGTTGTCACGGCGCCCCACTACGGTCAGGTATCCATCGGAGTCGATACTCCCGATATCTCCGGTATGGAACCACCCATCGGCATCAAGAGGAAGCTCATGGCCTTTCTCCGTCAGGTAACCGGCAAAAAGTGTCTCGCCGCGAACCAGAATCTCGCCGGATCCATCGACACGAATTTCTCGATATCGAAGAATCCTTCCCGAAGTCATCAACTTATCGCTCGGTTCTCCAGGCTTGGTCGTGGTGACCTGTGAACCCATTTCGGTCATGCCATAACTTGTGAAAATCGGAAGGTGATGAGTGCGGGTACGTGCGACCAGATCGGCAGGGAGTGGGCTTCCTCCCAGAAGGATCGCTTTCAGTCCCTGCATGCGGCTTCCGGTTGATTCCAGATCATCGAGAAGACGCAGAAGCTGAGTCGGCACCAATGAGAGGTGTGTTACAGACAGGCGAGCGCAGGATTCAACGAGCGTTTCGCCATCTTCCGGAATCGCAACGCATCCGCTACCGACCATTGCCCGAAAGAGAATTCCCAACCCGCCGACATGAAACAGAGGCAGTGAAAGCAACCATCGATCATCTCGCCAAAACGGCAGATTCTCATTCGAGCCGAGCGCATTAAATCGAAGGTTGTCATAGGTCAGCAAGACCCCTTTAGGCTGGCCGGTTGAACCCGAGGTAGCGACAATCACCGCTGGCCTGTTTTCGGAAAGATCTGACGCAACAGCCACGGCGGACGATTCGCTAAGGAGTGACTCCGCTGATATCGTCTCAATATTGGGAAACCGATCTGATTCTGCTGCTTCAACAATGACCGCTTTGCAAGCAAAGCGCGCCATAAGATCGCGTTGCACCGATTGGGGGAGTTTGGGATTCAGGGGAAAAACGATCAGACCTGATCGAAGTAATCCAAGAATTGCAAATACCGTCAGGCTGGTTGGTCGGGCAAGCAGAGCCACTCTTTCACCGGGGGGAATTGACCGCCGCTGCAAATTAGCGGCTACCACTCCGACATGCCTCGCGGACTCTTCGGCGGAGAAATGACGCTCGCGCGTAACCAACTCCACGGCGAAATCAGCCACGCTTCACCTCAGTCAATTTATCAAGAAGAATGCCATCTGGCAGGGTGACCGTGCGATCCAGTTGAAGCGAACCGGATTGCGTCGGCAATGGGCGTTCCAGAAGGTTCTCTACGAACCAGTCCGATGTATCCAGGCCACAGGGAATATCGGGAGAAAGCTGTGCGGCGAAATGCCCCAGCAACATCAGGCCCACAGATGACTCAAACGAAGAACTGACCATACTGATAAGATCGCGACGTCTTCCCCACTTCGCCCAATCCAGTGCGGCAACAAATCCACCCAGCAGCATCGGTTTGAGGATGAGTGCTTTCAGACCAACGAAGTGATACAACTTTTCCGGGGGGAGATCGATCAGGCTTTCATCCAACGCGAGAGGAAGCTTCCAGGCTTTGGCCAGTTCCGCCAGACCGGAAGGATCCATTAGCGGTTCCTCGACATATTCGAGCGGTAGAATCTCCACTGCTTTGGCAAATTCCATCGCCTGGTCAAATGACCACGCTCGATTTGCATCAAGTCGCAGTGTGGCTCGGCCGTTCAGGCGAGCATGAAGACGATAAGTGAGTGCGATATCCGCCTCCAGCGACTGTCTTCCGACTTTCAGTTTCACGGCTCGGTAACCCTGGCTGACTAATAGGGTCGCTTTCTCCAGGATGTCGGCTTCGTCGCCGGATAAGAGGGCATTCAGCGGAACGGAGCTCTTGTCATGTGGATTGGGCGTGAAAGAGATTGCCCGTTGTTCTCTCTCGGCAGCCAAATGCAATGCCGCAGCCTCAAACCCGCACCGTACAGACGGCAGGAGACTGCCGCCATGGCGCCCCATCGATCTGCGAAGATCAAAAATCGTTTCCGGAAGATCCCGTCTGACAAGACTGCCCGCCAGAGTTGTGGCCTGTGCCTTTGCCTCGGTTAGCGATTCACTACTGAATCCGGGAAGTGGTGCGATCTCCCCCCAACCAATATGCCCTGAGACATCAACCAGCCGAAGCAACAACCCTTCTCGTTCGATCAGCGATTCTTGCTTAAGTGTGAGCTCCCTACTCAGAGGAAGCCGATAAGTAAAGAGCGAACAAGAGGAGATTATCACAGCAGCCATCCGATCGAAAAGAGTATAGCATACATCAATTCCAGTTTGCCGGTGGCGGCAAGCGTTTCATTCAACACTGGGCCGCTGTCTCGTCTGACCGACTTGACTACTGGTATCGCCGCGATAACACTCAGTGCGGCAATCATGAGTTGTGGCTTTCCGGGAACGGCGAGAGTGAGATAGATCGGAATGGCCGCAGTCGCCAATACCACCGAAAGCAGATATTCGTTCTGGGCGAACTGCCTTCCGAACCGGACGGCCAGCGTCTTTCGCCCGGCGCGTGCGTCGCTCTCGATATCTCGCAGGTTATTGACCGTCAGGATGGCAACCGAAAAAAGCCCGGGTGCACATCCGGCGATGATGACCTCGTTTGACAGCGCAAGGGCCTGTACATAGTAAGTCCCGGCAGTAGCGACCGGCCCAAAAAACACGAAAGCAAACAGATCTCCCCACCCATGATATCCGAGTGGGTATGGCCCGGCGGTATACAGCAATGCAAACAGGATAGAGGATAATCCGATCACCACAACAGGCCAGCCGGCACGATAGACCAGAAATACTCCGAGGAGAAACGCGACCAGTAAGACCAGCGCTGTGGCGAACTTCATGGCCGAAGGCGAAATCAGACCGGCTTGCGTGACTCGGAGCGGACCCAGGCGGTCAGGTCGGTCGATCCCTTTGGCGTGGTCGATATAGTCATTGGCGAAATTGGCGGCTACCTGCAGCATTACACCCGCCAGCAGCGCTGCGGCCGCTGAAAGCAGATCCCCCTTCCCCGCTTCGTAAGCCATGGCAATGCCGATAAGGATCGGCGAAACTGACGCCCAAAGCGTTTTGGGGCGAGCGGCCAATAGCCAGACTTTGAATCCTGTTGGTGTGGAACTGGTCATATTGGATCAGGGGCGGCGTGGGAATTTGCCAAAATTCGGTTTCCGCTTCTGGACAAATGCGTCGCGACCTTCCTGCGCTTCTTCGGACATGTAATAAAGCAACGTGGCATTACCGGCCAATTCCTGCAATCCGGCCTGTCCATCGCAGTCGGCGTTGAGCGCCGCTTTGAGGCAACGGATCGCGAGCGGCGAGTTGGCCAATATCTCGCGGCACCACTGGACGGTCTCCGCTTCCAGTTGATCGAGCGGCACAACAGTATTCACCAGACCCATCTGAAGCGCCTGTTGCGCATTATACTGACGGCAGAGGAACCAGATCTCGCGGGCCTTCTTCTGACCGACCAATCGCGCCATGTAACTTGCACCGTAGCCGCCATCAAATGACCCGACCTTGGGGCCGGTCTGACCAAATATCGCGTTTTCCGCAGCGACTGTCAGATCACACATCATATGAAGAACATGACCGCCGCCGATCGCATAACCGGCGACCATAGCGATGATCGGCTTAGGACAGGTCCGCATCTGCCTCTGGAAATCAAGCACATTGAGCCGATTCACCCCTTTGGCATCTTTATAGCCTGCATCTCCCCTGATCTTCTGATCGCCGCCCGAACAGAACGCTTTCTCTCCCGCGCCGGTCAGGATCACCACACCTATCGATTCATCCTCGCGCGCATCGGCCAGTGCCTGCGACATTTCAATAACAGTCAACGGACGAAAGGCATTGCGAACTTCGGGCCGATTGATCGTGATCTTTGCGATCCCTTCCGCCTTGTGATAGAGAATATCAGTAAATGTCCCGGCTGCCTGCCAGTTGATTGCGATCATAAACTCCTCTTATGCTGAAAGAAATGACGATACTCGTGCAATATATGTCTGCGGCTGCTCCAGATGGACGATATGTCCGGCCTCCGGTATGATCTGGGCGTGACAATTCGGGATAGCTACCGCCATCTGTCGTGCCAGCGCAGCAAATTTCGGATCACGTTCTCCCGCCAGGCAAATGGTCGGGACAGTGAGTGAATCAAGTGCATCCCAAAGCGGTCCCATCCGACCGGTTCCCATCGATCGAAGTGAGCGCGCCAGTTCCAGTGGGTCGTTAGCTTGGCGCATTACCAGAAGGCGTTCCATCAACTCCGGGCGTTCACCGACTGATGAAAAAAGCGGCTGCTGATACCAGTCAGTAAGAAATTGCGCAAACGGCTCCTTCTCCAGTAGCGCAGCTTTCTCCTCATCCTGCGCTATCCGTTCTAATCGAGCAGACTTCTCTTTGAGACCGGCCGTTGCTGACTCAAGAACCAACTTCTCCACACGATCCGGATAATGTACTGCCAAATAAAGGGCAATCCTACCGCCCATCGAATAACCGACCAGGTCGACTTTCTGCAACTCCAGTTGGTCGAGTAGAGCAATCAACTCATCAGCACATCCATCTATCGCATACGAGTCCTCTGCCAAACGGAGACTCTGGCCATGTCCAGGGAGATCGACTGCGATTGTCCTGAATCGATCGGACAGTCCACCTGCCAGATCGCTCCAATCATTGGCGTTCCCCATAAAACCGTGCAGAAAGAGCACCGATGGTTTGGATTCTTCCCGTGTATCGAGGTAACTCAGATGCGTCTTGTTCATTCTGCTATTCCCGTTCCAGACGCCGACGGACAGATTCAACCAGCTCTTCGTGGAACTTTTGATTCTTCCTGCGATCGACTGAAATTTCGATGATGCTCGAGCCGGTCATCCCCTGCGATTTGCGATACGCTTCGACAAATTGCGAAGGGCTGTCGACTGAAGAATAAGGAAGTCCAAACATTTTGGCCGATTCCTCAAATCGACAGGTATGCGGCGTGATAAAGTATTTCTCAAATATCTCCGTCTGCTGGGCGATTGGCAGATGTCCAAAAATCCCGCCACCATTATTGTTGAGAATAATGATGGTCAACGCAACGTTTGGATCACGCAATAGAGAAAGCGAATTGAGATCATGCAACATCGCCAGGTCGCCGATCAACAGCGTCACCCGCCGATTTAGACCATACGCATATCCGGCGGCCGAGGCGATCGTTCCATCGATACCGGAGGCTCCTCGATTTGCGGCAACCGCATACCAGTCGGCACGCGGATCGGCAAACACATCAAAATCACGAATTGGCATACTTGATGCCAGCCAAAGGTGTGACCCACGATCCAACTCCGAAGAGAGCAGGTGCGCGATGATCGGCTCGGAGATGCAGTCAGACTGCGCAAACTGCTGTTCGAGCACAGCATCGACCTTCGTTGAAGTACCCTTCCAATCGGCTAGCCAATCACCTGAGATAGTTGAGGGGACACAATCCCGCAATTGCCGACAAACTGTTGCGATATCGCCTTGTTGGCGATCGGTCACCCGATTTATTGGGTCATGAGGAAAGGGGTGATCCAGTATTTGTACATATCGTGGCGGCTTGGACTCTTCAAGAAAAGTCAGTAGTCGTTTGGAGGTAAGCCGCGAACCGATCTGGATCACGGTATCCGGTCGATGCCCAGCGGCAAATTTGTCGGAAGTCAGGATAAGATCGAAGAAATCGATTCGCGGATGGATTTCTCCGCCACGCAGGCCGGAACCAATATCAGCGATAAGCGGCCAATTGAGATCGGTCGCCAGTGCGGCAACAGCCGCGCGCTCAGACTCAGACTTCAGTGCGCCAATTACCAGGAGTCCGCGTCTACTGTTCGATAGCACTTGCTCGATTTGCTCGAGCGAATCCTTGGTCAGCGCCTTCGTCTTATGGGAGACCACGGCCTGCGGTTCAGTTGATCGAGCCCATGCTGAAATCGAAGCAGCATAGCCGGTCAGATCATCGGTGGACTTAAGTGGTGCCAGTGGTTCTCTGAACATGCAGTTGAGATGGACTGGCCCGCATGGTGTGGCAGTAGCGGCGGCAACGGCACTGTCTACTGCGGTCAGCAGATTTGTCAATGGAATATCGAGTGTCGGACAGGTTAGATCATGTTCCCAACGCGGGTAGCTGGAGAAAATTCCCGGCTGTGTTATCGTCTGATTTGCCCCGCGGTTGCGCAGCTCTGGAGGACGATCTGCGGTGAGAAGGATCATTGGTACACAATCAATCGAAGCTTCGATCACGGCTGGAAGATAATTGGCTACCGCAGTCCCCGAAGTGCAGATCAGGGCCGCAGGTTTGCCGGTGGCGCGCCCATAACCAAGCGCAAAAAACGCTGCTCCTCGCTCATCGAAGTGAACTACCGATTCAGCGCGCTGATTGTTGGCAACTGCCCACACTAACGGTGTCGACCGCGAGCCTGGAGAGATCACAAACTGCGTCACACCGTGCCGGACCAGTTCCTCGATCAGAACCGAAGTCCAGAGTGTGTTGATATTGGTTAAGTCAGGCGTCATTGCGCGGTCAATATTGACGCAAAGGTATTGAATTTCTGGTCGATCTCATCCCACTCGGCATCGGGATCCGATCCCTGAACGATCCCTGCCCCGCCAAACAACCACATCTGATCCTTCCGGATAACAGCCGACCTGATCCCGACTGAAAACTCGGCGGAATCATGGGAGACCCAGCCGATCGGTCCGGCATACGGTCCGCGATCGAATGGTTCAAGCGCAGAGATCATCGCTATAGCTTTCTCACGAGGATAGCCGCCGACTGCGGGAGTCGGCTGAAGCGCTCGCAACAGCTCGTCATCGGATACTCCCGGACGAAGTTCCGCTCGTATCGCAACAGCGAGATGCTGTACTCGACTGAGTCGGACAACGGATGGTTCAGGCGCAATTTCAATCTGGTTCGTCAGAGGACGAAGCGCTTCGAGAATCCCTTGAATCACCAGTTGGTGTTCTTTGCGGTCTTTACTCGAATGAAGCAGGTCATCGCGGAACCGTTTCTCTTCCTCAGGGTTTTTGCCCCGTGGGCGTGTCCCGGCGACCGCCTCGGATTCAAGCAAACGTCCAGTCCTTCTATACAGCCGCTCCGGGCTGGCCCCAATGAACGGATCATACGGTTTACGATCTATGCCAAACAGATAACTGTCGGGATTACTGTCACGCAGTCGCTTGAGGATCATCCAGGGACTAAATATATCGGTAAACGTGCAGACAGACCGGCGCGCCAGTACTACTTTCTCCAATTCCTTTCGCTCTATCGCCGCCACGGCGCGATTGACTGCCACCGCCCATTGAAGGCGTGAGGCTGTTTCCTCGCGTGAGCTCAAACTCGGAATTACTGGGGGCTCAACATTTTCCCAGTCGAGACCTCTGAGACCTTCCCGAAGAATATCGATATCAGCCGAGTGCTGCAACGTGCAGTTCAGTCGGGTCTCGCTGCCCGCAGTGATAATTTCGATATCCGGAAGATTGTATGTCCTGGCAGCATTGACCGACTGGGGCTCGGTGTCGAAACGAGGTAGTCCATGAAAATTGAAACTGTTGAATGCACGCAGTTGAGCGAAATCAGTTTCACCTGCGCTCCCGATCTGATTGGAACTGGAGCCATACAACATGCCCGGCGTGACAGATGGTATCGACAGGCCAAAACGTGGAAGTGTCAGAGCAGCAATCTCTACCGCTCGGTCACGCGATCGCCAGTAAAACTTGGAGACAACTTCCTGAGCATTCAGCCAGATCAGAAGATCTACCGGCTGGATTCGCATGGTCAACCGCACAAACCCGGGTGACTGCAAGGCAACTCGCGTTGCGCTGTCACCGAGTCGCGCCATCATATCGCGCGATGCTTCGGCCCCAGTCATTTCCACCGCGGTCTCAGGAGTCAGTCTCACGCTTTGTCTCCTGCATAGATCGTGGCAACTCCGAGAGTCACCTCAGTCGACTGTACATTTGAGAAACCGGCATCAGACATCATCCTGCAGAACGCATCTCCATACGGGAAAGTTTCGACCGTCTGGTTGAGATACCGATATGCATATGAATCGCCTGAGATGATCGCACCAAGCCGTGGAAGGACATACCGAAAGTAAAACAGGTACCCCTTGCGAACGAGAACATTCCGGGGAAGCGAGAACTCGAGGATCAACAGCCGTCCCTCAGGACGCAGGACTCGGTACATTTCGCGGAGTGCCGCAGGGACATCCAGCACATTCCTGATACCAAACGAGATGGTCACTAGATCGAAGGTGCGATCCGGAAAGGGGATCGCGCCAGCATCGCCAATCTGCAGTCTCAGTAGTTGGCCGAGCTGCCGTTCGTTTATTTTCGCGCGGCCCAGCTCGAGCATCTTTTCCGCCAGATCGATCCCGACGCCGGATCGCAGCTTCCCGGTTTCAGCCAGTGTGATCAACTGGTCACCCGTACCTGTCGCCAGGTCCAGGGCATCGAGGTTTGATCGCGTAGGGAGCATGGTGGCCAGTTTCCGTCGCCAGGCAACATCCCGGTTGCCGGACAGAAGATGATTGAGCAGATCGTACCGATGGGCGATCCGGTCGAACATCTTCCAAACCTGTTGGCGCGATGGTGTCTCCTGGGGAGCCACTTTGGAATCCTTGGTTGCATGCATTGGGGGTAATATAGCGGTCTCCGGTCGAGGTTCAAGCAATTCAGCACTTCCCAGGAGGAGAAATCAAGCACTTGTGAGACTTTGGGTTAGGTGAGTGCCAGCAAAACAAAGCGGAGTCGAACCGAGACTCGGTTCGGACTCCGCCATTATCTGTCAAGTGAAGCGCTATCCCAGTAAGCCGAAATAGAAGAGCACCGGCAAAATCAACCCGGCGATGATCGCTTCTCCACCGATCAGGCCCGATGCCACCGTCACCGCATGATGTTCATACGATTCCGGATGCCACTTCGACCAAACCCAACCAGCCACGGCGCCGATACCGACCGCCAGGTTCAGTGTGCCCGGAAGGATCAGGGCGAATCCAAATCCTGCAGCGCTTGGCACCCAACTCCACTTGGTCAGGTATTTTGTTACGACCAGTACGATTCCTGTGATTCCGGCAATGACTGTCCAGAGCAGAGCATCGGGCGGAAATGCTTCGATCCCCTTGGACATCAGCACCGCCATGTTGGAAAGCTTTAATCCGGTCGGAGCAACCAGCTCTTCACCCAACTTGTAGCGATTAGTTAGGATCGGATACATGATCGCCACAGCTGCGGCTCCTATACCAACAGCCCAAAACTGCACCCAGGTCAGAATGCGCGGTGTCGAACCAACCAGCTTGCCGGTTTTAAAAACCTGCATTAACCCCTCGCCCTGAGAATTGATATTCCCCGCCATACCCGCCGCGACAAGATTGTGGCCGATCGAGGGAGAGAAGATCCTGAAGACCGCCTGAAGTGTGTTCGCCATCAGTGAGACAGGACCATTGTTGGTTTCACCAAGTACGCGCACACCGACCAGGATCAGCGGCAACCCAAGTATCACCGACAACACAGTCTGCCAAAATGGAAGCGAGAAATTGAAATGCTGGAAAAAGGCGAGCAGGACAGTGAACATCACTGACATGATTATAATAGTCCGAAGCGAAACATCTTCGCGATTTTCGTTCGAGGACTTCTTGACTTGAAGCGTCTTGAACATTGCCACCAACGATTTCCAGCGAAGCAACACGGCGGTCAAGGCGGCTGTGATCATGAGTGCAGTCGCCGGCCACATAAACCAGAGCATGGCGATAGAAAAGTGGTTGCCGTTCACATATCGGTTCGCCAAGCCACCATGCTGGAGTCAAAAACTGAGTCTGTTCAGGCGTCAGTGCCGCGCCACTGCTGATCAGAGTGCGAACTTGGTCGACATACTCGGGTGCTACGTTCGAAAGCACTATCTGCAGCCCGGCATGATCCATGATGATCGGACCGAAGAAATAGACTGCCGCGGTTCCGGCCAGCATCGAGATACCAACATTGAGCCCGATCAACATTCCGGTCCCAAGCGATAACACATTCCACTCCATCCCGATCGCAAACCGTCCTGCAAAATTCCAGGTGTGCAGAATGGCATATCCATCGCGGAAGAAAGCCACCACCGCTCCGATCATGGCGCTAAGCCCGAGTGTGCGTAAACGACTGCTCCCCGCCGTCCCCTCGGTGGCATCCAGCACATTAATGGTCTCAGCGGCGGCAACGCCATCAGCGAAGATCATTTGCGGATCCTCAATGAAGTACCGGCGGAAAAGCGCAGAGAAGAAGACGCCGATCGCCCCCGAACAGAAGAGCCAGAAAAACATCTGCCACGCGCCGATCTTGACATGCGCTTCGGCCGGGACTGACTCGTTCATTTCCAGGTAGCCAAACGCCGCGGCAACCACACACATGAAAGCTGTCGAGGCCGCCGAAGTCGCGGCAGATTGAATGATGTTGTTCTGGAGTCGGTTTTCACCACGAGTTTTGCGTGCGAAGATCAGCAGGAAGAGCGCGCCGAGAAACGCGGCCAGCACCGAGACATTCGGTCCCATGCCAAGTTTGAGCACGATATACGGATACGCAAGTGAGATGATGGCTGAGATGACGAACGCGCCAACTAACGATTGCCAGGTGATTTCCTTCGACGCCATGGACCCTTCCTTTCGGATTGCCGACACGGACCAACCGGTCCGCGATTCACCAAGTCATTTCTCCTAAGAAAGTCTGCGGACTACCCGTTGCGCAATCGAAATTCGTCCCTATCCGGCAACGAGTTACGTGAATTCGCGAGGAACGGTCGAAATCGCGAAACCTATCCCCTCTTCAGGCGTAATAGTAGTAGTTGCTACTACTATTATATGAGAGATATATGAACGACCGACTGACATCCGCCCTGACTGAACTTGGCCTGACCGGCCTCGAAGCTGATATCTACGCCCAGTTGCTGGCCAGCTCTCCGCTGACCGGCTATGCGATTGCCCGACAGATCGGGAAACCGACCGCCAATACCTATAAAGCACTCGAATCATTGCATGATAAAGGGGCGGTCCTGATGGAGTACGGGAAAACTCGTCTCTATCGCGCCGTCTCGGCCGCCGATCTATTGGCTTCGCTCGAGCGACGCCACCGCGCGGTTGGGGCCGAACTGATCACTGCGGCCGCCAAACTGCCGCGCAATGAATCGGATGATCGGGTTTATCAGGTGGGATCGGCCGATCAACTTTTTCAGCAGTACCGTCGCATGTTGGAAAACGCCACGCGCGTCGCGGTGTTTGACCTTTTCCCCCAGGCGGTCACCCTGCTCAAGGAAGATTTGCAGCGGGCCGCCAAACGCAAGATCCGGACTGTCGTCAAAGTATATGCTCCGATCACCATCCCCGGAGTGGAACTGATCATGCACACCAACCCGACCACACTGTCGCGCTGGCCGGGTGAATGGGCTAATGGCGTGGTTGATGGTGTCAGTTATCAAGTTGCTTTCCTCTCGCGCGATTGCCGGACAGTTCATCTCGCCGTCAGAAGCGACAGCCCATATCTCGCCTGGATGTATCACCACGGGCTGGTCTCCGAACTGATGGATACTTCGGTTGAGGCGGCGCTCAAGGCAAAGAAGTCGATTGCCGCAATTCAGGCGGCACATAATAAGTACCGCGATCTCCTCACCGATGAAGCCCCCGGCCTCACTCTGTTGATGAAACGATTCGCGGATTCTCAGGAATGACCTATTTCAAATGACCGCATAGAAGGAGTAGTGATCGATGAAACGAACATTGGCAATTGCCGCGCTCGGATGCGCGCTGCTGTTTGCGATGAGCGCCGAGCTCTCCGCCGCGGCTATGAGCGCGGAAGAGATTCTGAAGCACTGGCAGACGGCGGTGAAGGCGGATGTCTCTGCCTCCGGCTCTTCGCACGTGACCGCGGAACTAAACACTTCCGGCCTAACTGGGACTTATGAGGAGTGGAGCTCTCCCGATGGCCGCTATCGCTTCAAGATCGACCTGGGAAAAGGGCTTTTCATCCAGGATGTCATCATGCTCGGCGACTCTGCCTGGCAGCGGGACAAAACCGGCAAGGTCTCACGGCTCGAAGGGGTCGACCTGCAGCGTATGAGATCCTCCCGCTATTTCTCTCAGAGCGCG
Organism: bacterium; assembly: GCA_016708025.1. Classification (NCBI taxonomy): domain Bacteria; species bacterium. The sequence goes on from JADJGQ010000003.1 coordinate 363,317, forward strand.
CAATTCAGCAAACAATTTGGCGGCGCAACTGTGGAAGTTGTCCCCGGAGATTCATCCAACAATATCGGGCTGGCTATCACTCCTCCCGACGGTATTCTGGCTACTTACTTTCTCGACACAGCCACCTGGTTGCCGCATCACTCAACTTCGCCTGCGGATGACCGCATTTCAACTACCTGGTTTGAAGACTACCAGGAGCTAAATGGTCAGCTCGTCTCCATGCGCAGCATACAGCGTACCGGCTCCGACAGTCGGTATGACGTCTCTACCCGGATACTCTCAATCGAAACCGGTATCACCCTGACCGATGATCTCTTTTCGGTCGAAGGTACCGCTACCCGGGACTTCACCTTTGCTTCCGGAGATCGCTCGCTCTCGATCCCGATCGAACTAAATGGAAATCATATCTTCGTTCCGGTGACGATCAACGGCAAGGCGAAGAAATGGTTTATTCTCGATACCGGCGCCGAAATGGGAGTGATCAATAAGTCGGTGGCTGAAGAATTGAATCTTCCCATGTCAGGCGAACTGGAGGGGCGAGGCGGCGGCGAACAGTCGATTACAGTCGCCCTCGCCTCGGATCTGACTCTGGAGATTCCGGGAGTAACTATTTCCAATCAAACTCTTGCCGCCATTGCGTTCGATGGCCTTGAATCCAAATTCGGACGGCACATGGATGGCATTCTTGGCTCGGAGATCTTTCATCGATTTGTTGTGCAGATCGATTACGAAAAGAAACTGCTCCATCTCTACGACCCCGCCAAATTTGTCTACGATGGCACAGAACCGGCGATTCCGATCATCCTCGAGACGAATCTCCCTATGATCAACGTTACTTTCCAGGTAGCTGGCTGCAAGAAGGTAAGCGGTAAGTTCCTGCTGGATACCGGCGCCGACGCGGCCATCGACATATCCTCCCCCAAAGTCGAGGCTGACAGCCTCACGCAGTGTGCAAGCAAAACCTACGCAGGCAATATCAGCTACGGTGTGGGAGGCGTGAGCAAGCAGTTGGCCGCGCGAACTGATATTCTCGATTTCGGCGGACATGCCGTGCCAAGCCTTATCGGTTCACTGATGCAGGATAAATCCGGCGCAGGAGCGAGCAAGGATCGCGACGGTCTTATTGGCGGCAACCTCTTTAAGCATTTCACTATCACGTTTGACTACACCGGGCGACGTCTCTGGTTGAAGCCGAATGGCCAATTCAACGAGATTCCGCAACTGGATATGTCCGGGATGAAATTCGAAGCGCATGGCGAGCATTTTGATACGATCGTCGTGGCTGTCGTGGTGCCTGGTTCAGTTGCCGAGCAGGTAGGAATGAAGCCGGGCGACCAGCTTGTCACTGTCGGCGGAAAACCGGTCAATAGCATGATGCTCGAGGATATGAAGGAGATGTTCCGTGTCGCCAACCCCGGCCTTAAGATCGAGTACATGCGCGACGGAAAGAGAAACTCCGCGACGCTGAAACTCGAGCCGGTGATCTGAAATCGCATCGAGCGTGTACTTGCCAGGAGACCCTGCTCGTCTCCTGGCACTAGTCGCTACCTCTTCCTTCCCAGTATTCGAAGTAATCGTAAGAAGAGGTTGATAATATCCATATAGATAGCGGCAGCGCTGTCCACCGCGTTATCGACTGTCTTAGGTATGCTGTTGGCTCGCGCCCAGTCATAGCCGATGTACCCGCAGAAGATCACCACAACTACCCAGTCGATCCAAGTAGAGACTCTCTGAAGCACAAATATCTGGTATAATTCCACCATTATCATGCAGACCAGTGAGATGACGAGTGTAGTCAAAGTCTTCAAGAAGAATCGCGGCATCATGGTGCCTGCCGCCATCATCAGGATTGTGACAACCGCGGTTACACTGATGGCGTCCGATACGAGAGTGGGATCAAACCGGCTGACGATGATATTGAGGACCAGACCAAATGGCAACACCACGAAATTGTAGCCAATGAAGCTGACTGAGGGATCCTTGGAGGTATTGAACATGAATACGCCCAACAGACAGGACGCGAAGTAGCCGATCATGAAAATCAACGGGTGAATCGACTCCAGCGTTGTGGGGTCAACATACCTGACGATTAGCCAATTGAGCAGAAACCCCCAACACAACACCAAACCAAGAACCAGATTGTAGGTGGCGTCACTGATGACCGCCCCTGTTACCTGCTTTCTTTCAAAGACCTTTGGGCTAAGCGAAAACCGTGATTCTGCCATGACAATTACTCCCTTCCCTGGAGACGACCGCAATTGTGCTCATTCTCGCTAACAAAATCACATTCAATAATTGTTCGCAAGGCTCAATCGCGATTTGTCGGTTAGCTCAACAGCCTCACAACAATCGCCAGCACCGCAGTAACCAGGGTGACATTGATACCTATCAACGCCCGTCCATACAGATTTCCCGGCTGGCCAGACTCGGCTGTCGTCATCTCTTTGTATTCGCTGATGTACTTTGGCAGATAGAGTCGAAGCAGCAGGAAATTGACCTTTCGACCATGCTTCTGCAGGTAGTCGCACATCCTGATTGAGTAAACCGTGAACCAGATCGCCCCACCCGCCGCAATCAGCGCGAAAGCAGTTGCCAGAGATCGCATATTGAACTCCTTGAGTCAGAGGACCAGCGAGTTACTCAGTCCTCGACACCAATACTCGACACGCTGTTCTATTATTCAAGAAATCTGGCGCATGCTGTAGACCAACAAAAAACCCGCCATGAGGCGGGTTTCATTGCTTTCCGAATCAGCGCTTTACTTAGGCGTAAATCTCCGCCTCGTTGCACTTGCAGACACCGGTATTCAGCGCACGGAATTTCCACGCGCCGGCTTCGGTCTTCACTGCCTTGACATGCTTGATGTACTGAATCGGGCCAGCGCAGACCGGACAGGTGTGCACTTCGGCTTTCTTTTTAGACTTCTGTGCGAAGTCCATCTTTTTTGCCATACTAGAAGTACTCCTCGATCTCTATACGTTCATCTCTCTTATCGGTCTCCAGCTCCCGCAGCTCTTCCTTAACCGCAACCAGCAGGCTGGTTGTTTCCCGAAGCAGGATAAATTCCTGGTTTTCGGCGAAAAAGGGTGCGGCCTGATTAAAATAATGGGCCGCCTGAGCATAGTCGTTACGCTTAAGTGACTGTAAGGCATGGAAATACGCTTTTTCCGCCGGATTAAGCATCAATTCCTCCGGACAACAGCGCTTCCGCCTCTTTCAGTCGCTTCACGTACGGTTCGACCTTATAGCGGTTCAGCTTGAGGTAATATATAATGGAGGCCGACAAAAGCAAGGCGTCTCTGCTCTGCTGGTGCTTGGCCGACAGCAAAGCATCATCGAGGACTGTCATTATATGTCCTTTGTTGGCGGACATATCCCGGAAGATCGCCTGCATTCTCGTTAAGGCTCTGTCGTACATAGCGATAGTATCCTCTTCGGATCGCTTCGCCTCCTCCGGCCCACGCGTCAGGACAATCTTGTCCCGTACCGGTGGTTCCGCCCCTTTTTCGCCCGACGCCCAACGGTCGATCTCACGGTGAATCTTGATTTGCGCCGGACTGACTTCTGGTGAACGTTCTAATTCTCGCTTGATTGACTCTAGCAGATCTTTGATGCGATGCTGGTCGACTGGTCGGAGGGTCTGACTTTGCAGCCAGGCCGAATGCTGGGCGAACCATCCACCGACCTCTTCGGTCAGATCCGCGCCGGCATGAACCCCGCGCGCGATGTCATCGAGACGGTTGATACCATCGAGCACACGCAACCGCTCCTCCTTGAGGGAAACCGCCTTCTGCAGGAACTGCTCGAGCAGTGACTCCAGTGAATGAAGCGTTTCAGCGCGACTCAACCGTGTCTCCGATAGTAGTGGTCGTGATATTCCGCGTGGTGGTCAGCCGCGAACTTGATTTCTGATGCAGGTACTCTTCGAACAGCCCTGCCAGCCGATTGACCATCTTCTCAAGCTCCGGCGACGGAATATTCTTTGTCGACATGATCGGTTTGCGCTCGGTCGGGGTGATTATCCCGGACAGCTTCAGGAGCGCGAGCCGTTTTAGTGATTCTTCCTGACCAAGATGGCTGTCGCGGCAGATATCGTTGACCGTGCGGTGGCCATCGACCAGCGCCATGATATTCCACTCCGCCGCTTGGAGGGTGACCGCTCGGGTCCGCCCGCCCTGCGAGGCCGAGATGGTATACACAACGCTGCGGTCCGGCAGAACTTCGTTGACCATGTTCAGTTCGTCGATCCGGCGGAGCCCCTCGAGAATGACATTTTCAACCGACAACCGGACAGTCACTTCTTCTTCGGTCGGATACTGATTCTCGTAGAACTTGAATGTCCCATCCTGCCAGGTCAGCAGGGAGAAAAGCAGGAATTCGATCTGCTCTTTGATGACCGCTTCGAGATCAGCCCTGTCGATAAACCCCTTGGCGATCATGATCTCGCCAAGGCGCTTCGTATTTTCAGTCTTGGCCTGCGCTTGTACCGCTTCCTCTAACTGGGAGGCGGAGAGTTTGCGACGTTCTTTCAGGAGTTGGCCGAGATGAAAAGTCTGGCGCGGACCGTAGCCGTAAATGATATCGCCGGACTCGAAGTAGATCATGACGATCGAGTCGTCTTTTTGGATGCCGAGTGTTCCGGATTTGCGTCCAGCCGCGATCAGTTGGAAAATCTCCGGTAGCGTAAATTTGGATATGTTTCCCTGCAAATCGAGTTCCATCGTCTTCCTTGCGCATGCAAAACGTTAAGGCAGGAGTCTCCCGAGCGGTTGCCCGACCGGTCGGGAAGTCACGCGGCGAGAAATTCGTGACGCATGACGAACCATGATAACATTATACGCAGCATCGAGTCAACAGTGAACTTGGTCTCTCGCACATTCTTTATCATTCTTTCGGAGTTTGACGGACCATATGGCGTGACCGGCGCGGCAAATTCTTGTTTTGGAAATATTGGTATCCTGATATACTTGGTGGAACCTTGGGAGTATGCATGACCGATCAGTCGATCTCTATAGTCGAATGCAAGCCGATCGGAAGCGGCAGCCGCTACCGAATTATCATCACCCATCGCGAAAAACCGCTGTTGGTCTCGGATGAACTGGTCTACCGTCACCGGCTCAAAGCCGGGATCGTGATCACTCAGCCGCAGCTCGAGCAACTCGAGGCCGAAGCGGAGCAGTCGGAGTGTGATCATACCGTTGCTCGTCTGCTGGCGATCCGGGAGCATTCAATCGGCCAGATCAGGGTCAAGCTCGCCCAGCGAAAGTTCAAGCCGGACGTGATCAAGTCGATCATCAAGCGATATGCCGATCGCGGATTGCTCGATGATGCCCACTTTGCCCATGACCAGGGATCACGTTTCCTGGCGCATAACCCGGCGGGCCGGGAATTCCTGATCAACTGGTTGCGGCGGAAACATATCGACCGCGACCTGGCCGAAACCACCGCCGATATGCTGCTCGGAGAGCAGGATGAAGTGACGCTGGCGGTTCAGTCGCTTGAGCGCAAGTGGAACAGCCTCAAGGAATTTGACCTTGAACGAGCCCGCACCAAAGCATATACTTATTTGAGCCGGAGGGGGATCGGCTACTCGGCCGCCAAAGCGGCCTTTGAGCAACTGTACAACCGGGATAACGAGGCAGGCAACCATTAAGACCGCAGATATTCGTTCCTCATTTCTGGACTACTTTGTCCGGCACGACCATAAACTGGTCGCATCATCGCCGGTCGTCCCTTTCAACGACCCGACTATCCTGTTCACAAATGCCGGGATGAACCAGTTCAAGGATGTCTTCACCGGCCAGCGGAAGACGGACTATAAACGAGCGACCAGCTCCCAGAAGTGTATCCGCGCCGGTGGCAAACATAACGACCTGGATAATGTCGGCTTCACCGCCCGCCATCACACTTTCTTTGAGATGCTCGGTAACTTTTCGTTTGGCGATTACTTCAAAGAAGAAGCGATCACATTTGCCTGGGAGTGGGTCACCAAAACTCTCCAGCTCCCCAAAGACCGGCTGTATGCCAGCGTGTACGAAACCGATGATGATGCTTTTGCGCTCTGGGAAAAGATCGCCCCTGAACTGAAGAATGGGCGGATATTGCGGTTCGGCAAAAAAGACAATTTCTGGTCGATGGGAGATGTCGGACCGTGCGGTCCCTGCACCGAGATTCATATTGATCGCGGTCCTCAGTTCGGCACCGGCCCCGATGATGTCGTCAATGGTGAGACAGAGCGCTTTGTTGAGTTCTGGAATCTGGTCTTTATGCAGTATGAACAGCAGCCGGATGGCCAGGTAGTCCCTCTCCCTCGACCCTCAGTTGATACCGGCGCTGGCCTCGAACGAATCGCCTGTATCATGCAGGGAGTCGACTCCAATTACCAGATCGACCTGTTCCAGACGATCATCAAGGCGATCTCTGAATTGACCCACGCCAAATACGCTGATAACAAGACCTCACACCATGTCGTGGCCGACCACATCCGAGCGCTGACATTCGCTCTGGCCGATGGCGCCGGGATCTCCAACGAAGGGCGCGGCTATGTGCTGCGTCGCATCCTGCGACGCGCCGCCCGCCATGGACGCTTGCTTGGTTCTCATGAACCGTTCATTTACCAGTTGGTGCCGGTATTGGTTGCAGAGATGGGCGCGGCTTATCCGGAAATACGGGAAAAGCAGGATCATATCCAGCGAGTCATCCGGACGGAAGAAGAAGGATTCCTGCGGACATTGGAAACGGGGTTGGAGCTCTTCGACAAAGTCGCCAAAAAGGTCAAAGCATCGAATTCGAAGATCGTCGATGGTGAGACCGTGTTTCGTCTCTACGATACCTACGGCTTCCCGGCCGACCTGACCGAGATCATCGCGCATGAATACGGACTGACAGTCGACCTGATCGGCTTCGAAGATGCCATGTCGCGCCAGCAGGCGCAGTCGCGCAAAGGGTCCGACTTTAAGACAACCGGCGCACAGTTGGCCAAGACAGTTGCCAAACTGGCCGAAGATGAAAAATGGTCATTCCACGAGACCAAATTCGTCCGCGGTCATATGTCGGTCGGGGCGATGGTGCAATATGCCGCTCTGATCGATGATTCCGTGGCTGTGATTCTCGACAAGACCCCATTCTATGTCGAGTCCGGCGGACAGATCAGTGATATCGGGAGAATTCACGGCGACGGTCTGGATATTACGATCTCAGAGCTGGTGAACGTGAATGGCTATTACGTGCATATCGGTCAGTTTGCGATCGGCTCGATCGAACTTCTTCGGCCCGGTATCCACTTAACCGCGGAACTTGATGCCGCCAGGCGATGGGATATCATGCGCAATCATACCGCCACCCATTTGCTGCATGCCGCACTTCGCCAGGTTCTTGGCGAACATGTCAAACAGGGAGGATCGTATGTCGGTCCCGATCGCGCCCGCTTTGATTTCTCGCATCACCAGCCGATGAGCCACGAAGAGATCCGTCGGGTCGAAGAGATCGTGAACATGCAGATTCTCGAAGGCTCCGAAGTCTTGACCGATGTCATGCCGATCGAAGAAGCGAAGAAAACCGGTGCGATGGCGTTGTTCGGCGAAAAGTACGGTGATACCGTGCGAGTCGTCTCTGTCCCTGGCTTCTCCAAAGAACTGTGCGGCGGGACACATGTGCAGAGTATCTCCCAGATCGGTCCATTCATGATCACGCTGGAAACCGGCATTGCTTCGGGAGTACGTCGCATTGAATCCGTCACCGGTCGCATCGCCACTCAGATGATGCTGGATTCCAAGGCAGTTCGCACGCAAGCAGCACAGTTGCTGGGCCGCCGCGAGGATGAGATCATTCCGGCGATCGAGACGCTTAAAGAGACGGTCGGCTCTCTGCAAAAAGAACTGAAAAAAGTCAAATCGGATATGTTCTCCGGCGGCGGCAAGTCGCTTGGCGATGAATCGCAGATCGGCCCGCTCAAACTGATCACTCATTATTTTGGCGAATCCGATAAAGATATCATGACCGGTTGGCTGGATACCGAAAAGGCAAAACCGGGAGCAAATGTCGTCGTCGCACTGGGGCTCACCGGGGGCAAGCCAACTTTCCTGGCATCTGCCAGCACTAGCGCAGTCAATGACCATAAGATCGATGTCGGTGCGATCTCTAAAGAGCTACTCGCTCAATTCGGCGGACGAGGCGGCGGTAAGCCGGCATTCGCGCAGGGCGGTGTCGCCGTCGATACCAATCCGGATGAGTTTTTTTCGCGTCTGAAAGCAATGTTGCTAGCAAAGGTATAAAAGTGTCGGTATTTGCACGGCTGATCGAAACACGGGCTAAAAAGGGAGGTGGTTTCCTTCTGCTGCTGGATCCTGACCGGATCACGCAACGGGAATATCTCCGCCTTGCCGAGGCCGCGCAAGAATCAGGCGTGGATGCCATACTCATCGGGTCTTCCTTCGTGCTTCGCAGCAATTTCCCAGCCGCGGTCCAGGCGATCAAAGAAGTAACCGAACTTCCAGTGATCATCTTCCCTGGCTCAATAACCCAGATCACTGAGCATGCCGATGCCATCCTCTTCACCTCACTGCTCTCCGGCCGGAATGCCACTTATCTCATCGATGAACAGGTCAAGGGGGCGCCGATCATTAAGGAGTCAGGGATCGAACCGATCCCGACAGGCTATCTGCTGATCGAGTCAGGCAATCTGACCTCGGTGCAATTCGTTTCCGGTTCGCCGCCGATCCCGAGCGGTAAACATGATATCGCCGCGGCCCACGCGTTAGCCGCCGAATATCTCGGTATGAAACTGGTTTATCTGGAGGCAGGCTCCGGCGCGAAAGTGCCGGTACCAGTGGAAATGGTCCGCGAGGTATCCTCGTACATTTCTATTCCGGTGATCGTAGGAGGCGGACTTAAGACTCCGGAGTCTGTCGCCGCTCGCATTGAAGCCGGGGCGTCATTTGTAGTTGTCGGCAATCATTTTGAAAGCGATCACAATCTGCAGCATCTTCGCGAACTCACCGCCGCTGCACATCCCAAACAGACCATTCGCGTATGAACAGCATCCAGAAACTTGAACGATTTCGGCGCCATGCCGAAGAATCTATGCTCCTTCGACGTGTGATCGTCGAACGCCTCGGCGAGCAGATCATTGAGTGTTCCAACCTGATCGCCGGCGTGATCGGTTCAGGCGGCAAGATCCTCCTGGCCGGAAATGGCGAGTCCGCTGCAACCGCCTCGCATTTTGCCGCGCAGTTGGTGGTCAGGTTACGCGCGGACCATTTGCGGCAGTCGCTCCCGGCGATAACTCTAGCCGGAGATACTGCTGTCCTGACCGCGGCAGCTACGGAACTTGGATTCAAAGAGATGTTTGCTCGCCAGATCGAAGGAATCGGGCACAAAGGAGACCTGCTGATCGTGATCGCTACCTCCGATGATGCCGAAAGTCTGACGCGCGCGATTCAGGTCGCGCGAGCACGCGGCATGTTGACGATCGGATTGCTTGGCGCCAATGGTGTTCGCATCGCCAATTCCGTCGACCGTGCCTTGCTCATTCCGCATCCTTCCACTCAGCGGGTGCAGGAAGAGCACCTCTTTCTGATTCACCTGCTGGTCGAATTGATCGAAACGGATCTGGTGGCATGACTGCAGCCTCGACAGACTGGCTGAACCGAGCGCTTCAGATCTGCTTTGCCCTCTTTGTCATCACCTCAGCATTTTCGATCGCCCTCGCCCAGATGATGTTGGGCGTTTCGCTGGCACTTTTTATCGCTGTTTCGATTCGCGAGCGACACAATCCTTTCGCGGGCCCCGCCAAAACTCTCTACCTGTTTATCCTCCTGTATCTGATCTGGCTGCTTTTCTCGGCGGTCATGGGAAAAACGCCGCTTCGCTCACTGCTGATCTGCAAAGAGGAGTGGCTGTTCCTGGCCATCCCGATCGGGATATATCTACTTCAGCGACGTTCTTACAGTGAAAAAGTGCTCTTCGGATTCGCTGTGGCAACCGGCATAGTTTCGTTGTTTGCAGTAACACAGTTTTTCACCGGGACGCATTGGCTGCACTATTCTCACGGATCATTTGAAGCGATCGAGGTTGCCCGACCGGTAGGCAATTTCACCCACTGGCTGACTTTCGCCAATTTCTATGCCACCGCCGGGACTTTCCTTTGCGGATATTTAATGTTCAGTAGAAAGAGATTCACCGTTCTCCTTGTCTCTGCATTGCTCTGCTTGATCGCAGTTGTATTGACAGCCAGCCGGACGCCGATCGCGGCGATCCTGATTGCTCTGATCTTCTGTGCCTCGATGCGACCGGGAAAGATCAGGTGGGTGACGATCGCTGCCCTCGTTGGGTTGGTCGGACTCGCGGCACTGCTGCCGGCATCACGACAGAAATTCGGCGAGAATCTCGGGCGCGATACCTCTTCGGAGTATGCAGGAAGTCGGGTATACATCTGGACACGAGCGCTGGACATCGTTGCAGAAAATCCGATCTGTGGAGTTGGGCAGGGAAACTTCCGGGATGAGTATGTGGCGCGACTCGATCCTGATGTCGAAGAAAAACGGAAGTTGGCTCATGCGCACAATGACTTTCTGAATATTGCCGCCGTTGCCGGGATCCCGGGTGCGCTCTTTTTCATCGGAATCTGGATTTCGGTATTTCGAATCGTGGGCAAGGCCGCTTTCGACTTACGCCTGACCATAGAGAAACGACGATTTGCTTTGGCCGCCCTGGTCGGATCGGTCGTTTTTCTCGTCACTTCTCTCACGGAAGCTACCTTTGCCGACGAGGAGGTTCGCCAGATGCTCATGTTTGTCTGGGCGTTAGGGCTTTCGGTGCGGTATAATGAATCGTCGTAAGGCGACGCAAAAGCCTTGACAGTCAACCGGGAACCTCTATTTTGACAGGTACTATGGCAATCCCAAAGAAAAAACCGCTTTCATCAGGCGGCCGTCCATCGACGGCGCAATTGGTTCGAGCCCCCGAGAAGTGGCCGTTCGGACGAAAGAACTACATTCTGTTTGCTGTCTCGTTGGTGGTGATTGTGATCGGCTTTTTTGCCCTGAGTCAGGGTTCCACCAGCCTGGCGCCAGTCCTCCTGGTTGTGGGTTATTGCGTTCTGGTACCGTGGGCAATTCTGGCTAAGGAAAAGCAGGCATCCGAACCACCCAGCGAATCGGCAGCCCCCGAAACAAAGGTCAGCTAATAGATTACGCTGTAATCGATTAACCAGACCCGACAGCTATTTCTGCCCGCCCAGTTATTGGGTGGGCATTTTTCTGCTCAGCCCTTTTGGGCGCTTGCCTTTTTCCGATAGTCGTATATATTGACGGTCTGCCAACGGGCGGCTTTAGTCAGTGATGCTGGAGACAGTGATCTGGCTGGTTGTTCCGGACGGTGTTCACAGGAGAACCGGGCGGTTAGCTCAGCTGGTTAGAGCACCTGCCTTACACGCAGGGTGTCACAGGTTCGAATCCTGTATCGCCCAGTTTTTTGGGTGGCACATTGTCAGGCAGCTGGCGCTGGTCCAACTGGTGTCTGGTTTGTGAATGTTCTTTTCCATGATTCGGGGTTGTAGTTCAGTTGGTTAGAACGCATGCCTGTCACGCATGAGGCCGCGAGTTCGAGTCTCGTCAACCCCGCCATTTTCATCCCCTTGTCTTTCATAATGTTACATCCTCCGCTCGGGAGCACCCTTGTGACATTACAGAACTTCCCCGAACGGGCTGGTTCAGTTACAACTTATTCTTTTGCTTTAGCCCGATCGTGACGATAAATTGACCATTGTGGTACACGTTTCCGGAAACATGCGCTCTTTGGCCCGAAGTTGGTGGTTTGCCTGCTTCCTGCTCCTCCAGATAGCTGGAATTGGGCAGCTCTATCCGTTTGTTCATGTTCACCACGTGCACGATGATGAGGGGACGCGACTTGTTCTCAGCATCCACCCTCCGACTGTCGGTGATTCACATCTTGATGCCACCGACGAAGACGAGCATCATCACGATACCGATCACGTAGTTCTTGATTGCAATCTCTGTCAGCGATTGCTCAGTCAACTACAGCGATCCGCCGATATCATCGTATATACCGTAACTTCCCTTGACAATACTTCGCAAGAGGTTCTGGTCCATCATGCGGCAGACCCTCCCTTATTCCACAAATCGCGTTCGGTAGTTCCTCCAGATCTTCGCGGTCCCCCAGTGATCGTCTGATTCCCTGTTTAATCACTTCTCACAGCATTAACATTTTTTACTGAGGAATAGTGTATGCGCAAACACGCATGCAGTCTGTTCATCGTCATGGCATGTCTGGCAATCGCCGGAACAGCCACAGGCGAGGACAGCCTGACCATCCGATTTACTGAACTGGAGGATTGGTCGCGAACCCGGAGTCTCGGGGCGGCTGATATATCCCACAAGCTCGGATTGATCAAAGCCGAGCGAAATATCGAGTTGCAGCCGTCAAATCCTGAATTGGGCATTGACCGCCAAAGTGTCGACGGCAGCAAAGAGACCGAGATCACAATCGGCAAGACCTTTGAAATGCCCTGGATCTCACTCAAACGTCGCTCGGCCTGGAATGAACGGCTTCGCTCGGCAGAGCAATCAGCAGAGGAAAGTCGAGCACTGCTCTTGAGCGAACTCAAAGCCGGGTATGCCACACTCAGGCTATTCGATGCCCAGTTGTCTCGACTGACTCATATACGCGAAGTGCTCACCGACGCTTCTCACGTGGCGACAACCCGTCACACTGAAGGGCATTTGTCTGGAGTCGAAAATCATCTGATCCAAATGACCGTGATCTCCTTGCAAACCCAGCACCAAAGAGCTTTGGCTGAACGTCGCAAAGCAGAGATTCAGTGGCGAATCTTGCTTGGCGCCTTGCCGGAACAGAGAATTGCGCTGGCGACGCCGATTGATTTTGTGCCAGTGGTACTTAGTAATGGCCAAGACTATGCACAACTCGTAGAGAATCGGCCAGGATATCAGTCCAGGCAAATTCTTCAACAAGCGCTATCAATGCAGGCATCTGCGGAGCGTGCTCGCATCATACCGTCATTTAATCTGTATGGCGGATATAAGTCGATCGACCCCGGTAACAACGGGTACGTTATCGGAGCCTCTTTCAGTCTGCCATTTCTTAATGCCAACCGGGCGACAGCAAGGAAGTTCGACCTCGAACGAATTTTGGCCTCAAACGAAGCACAGCGCTATCGGTCTGAGCAACTTGGTCGGATCAGCAATCTGGTCACTTCCATCAACGAGGCAAGGGAGACTCTGGCTCTCTCGCACGATCATTTCAAAGAGGACATGGAAGCACTTGACGACCTGTTGTTTTCATATGAAGAAGGCTGGCTGACGTTGAGTGAACTGCTTAACGCGGTGCAGATCGAAGTCACCGGGCTGACCGACTACTTTGACCACCTGGTACGCTATTACCAGGATATTTTTGAACTTGAAGCGATCACCGGCCAAACGCTGGTGCAATTCGAATAGATCTGGAGGATTCCGTGTATCGATATATCACAGCGTCTCTGACTCTGATCGCCCTGACGATTGTCGGATGCGAAAGTCACGATCACGCGCATGAAGTCGAGGCTCAGAACGAGCCACCCTCTCGCGCGGTCACCCTATGGACCGACAAGATGGAGCTCTTTATGGAGTACCCCTTGCTGGTCGTCAACGAGCCAGGCAAGTTCATTATTCACCTGACCACAATGGATGATTTCCAGCCTATCCGCTCCGGCAAAGTACGCCTGGAGTTCAGACACTCTTCAGGGCAGCAGTTCACGATCGAAAAGGATTCGATTCTGCGGGAAGGAATATTCACGCCGATGGTTGAACTGCCTCAACCCGGTCGCTACGATTTCACACTGTCCTACGATGGCGAGCGGGTCGATGAGGCTTTCGCGATCGACGGCTTTGAAGTCTACGCCTCAGCCGAAGCCTACCCCGAGGAAGCCGAAGAAGGCGACGAAGGGATCTCTTACCTGAAAGAACAGCAGTGGAAGGTCGAATTCGAGACAGCACCGGCGATAGTCCGCGAAGTCAAGCACTCAGTTCACACTGTTGCCGAGGTTACGCCGCGCGGCAATGCCTACGCCGAGATCTCAGCCCCAGCCGCAGGCATCGTTCGTGCGGGCAACTCATCCATGGTCGTGCCTGTCGGAACTTCAGTACGGGCCGGTCAGCGTCTGATCTCACTTGCGCCACCTCTCGAAGGTGCCAATGGCTGGACCGAGCAACGACTCGCGTTCGAACGTTCCAAACAGGAATTTGAACGTGCCGAGCGCCTCCTCCAGCGTGATGCTATTTCGAAACGCGAGTACGACCAGATTCGCCAGGAATATCTGGTGCGGAAAGCGGGTTTCGACGCTCTGGGCAATGCGACTGACTCTACACTTCTGGAAGTGCGCTCACCCATCTCCGGTGTGGTCTCTGCAGTCCACGTACAACCCGGGCAGACCGTCACTGCCGGTCAGCCGCTGATAACTGTGGCCGACCCCGACCGCGTCTGGTTGAAAGTCAGCGTTTTTGAAAAAGACTTCTATTCGCTCGGCACACCATCTGGAATCTATCTCACCGTCCCCGGGCTTGATACCGGGATCGTGCTGGACGGCTCCGACGTTCGGGTGATCAGTTCCGGTGCGGTTCTCGATCCTCAGACACGGACAGTTCCGCTCCTCATGGAAGTGCCCAACCGAGGTAATCTTCTCAAAATCGGTCAGACGCTTCCCGGCGAGTTGCTCAACGGCGACAGTCGGCAATCTCTCGCCGTTCCTGAGAGCGCCCTGTTCGACGAAGAGGCGCAGCAGGTCCTGTTCGTCCATGTCTCCGGCGAATCCTTTGAAAAGAGAGTCGTCAAAACCGGCAATCACGACCGTGGCTGGATAGCGATTCTCGACGGTCTTGCTGAAGGCGAACGGGTCGTCACTCGCGGCGGCTACATGGTGAAATTGGCCTCAACCACCGCGGCCATCGGCCATCCGCACGCCCACTGAGGAAGGAATCAACATGCTTGAAAAACTGATGCAGATCAGCCTGCACAATAAGCTGATTGTCCTTCTGGCGGCCGTGGCAGTTATGGTGTTTGGTGTTTATACGACGCTCAAATTGCCGGTCGATGTCTTTCCGGATCTGACCGCACCTTCGGTCACGATCATGACCGAAGCCCACGGCATGGCTCCTGAAGAGATTGAAATGCTCGTCACCTTTCCTATCGAGACGGCTGTCAACGGCGCATCCGGTGTACGTCGAGTGCGCTCCAATTCGATCCAGGGACTCTCCACTATCTGGGTCGAATTCGACTGGGGGACCGACATCTATGTAGCGCGCCAGATCGTCAACGAAAAGCTCCAGGCGATCCAGGCGAGTATTCCCGAAGGCGTGGATCGCCCGATCCTGGCTCCCATCACCTCCATCATGGGTGAGATTATGTTGGTTGGACTGACCGCAGACTCAACCAGCGAGATGGATCTGCGCACCATGGCAGACTTCGACCTGCGCCGACGGCTCCAGTCGGTTCCCGGGGTTTCGCAAGTCTTGGTCTATGGAGGTGAAGTAAAGCAGTATCAGGTACGGATCAATCCTTACCTGCTCGCCAAATATGATCTCACTCTTGAGCATGTGCTCAAGGCGGTCTCAGAATCAAACATCAATGCTACTGGCGGTTTTTTCGTTCAGTCAGGCGAAGAGTACCTCCTGCGCGGTATCGGACGGATACGCACACTCAATGATGTTGCTTTCACCGTGATCGATACGCGTAACGGTGTACCGATTCTGGTTCGCGATGTTGCCGACGTATCAATGGCGGCAGCTGTCAAGCTGGGGACTGCGTCAATTGACAGCGAAGATGGCGTGCTGCTGGTCATCAGCAAGCAACCCGACGCCAACACACTGGCGCTCACCCGTCAGATTGAAGCGACGCTTGAGCAGGTCAAGCCATCTCTTCCCCCCGATGTCGAACTGCACACCGACATTTTCAAACAGGCCGATTTCATCGAAGTCGCGGTTGAAAATGTCATACACGCACTCCGCGACGGCGCAATTCTGGTGATTGTGATTCTCTTCCTGTTCCTTCTGAACTTCCGAACCACAATCATCTCGGTGGTCGCTATACCGCTCTCACTGGTGATCGCGATGCTGGTACTCAAGGCGTTTGGCCTGACGGTCAATACCATGACCCTGGGCGGGCTGGCGATCGCCGTCGGTGTGCTGGTGGATGATGCGATCATCTATGTCGAAAACGTCTATCGGCGAATTCGGCAGAATCTCGGACGACCGGTCGCCGAACAGCGGCCGTATGACGCGGTTGTAGCCGCGGCATCCTCCGAGATCCGTGGACCGATAGCGATGGCGACCTTTATCATTATCGTGGTGTTCGTGCCGTTCTTTTTCCTCAGCGGGATCGAAGGGCGCATGCTCAAGCCGCTCGGCCTGGCCTACGCTGTTTCCATCTTTGCGTCGCTTTTGGTGGCGGTCACGGTCACGCCGGCGATGAGCTCATGGCTTTTGCGCAAGACCTCTCCTAAGCATCACGGCGACGGATGGCTGGTGCGCGCACTCAAGGGCGCATATCGACCTACCCTCGATTTCTGTGTGCACCGGCGATGGCTCGTGCTGGGCGTCTCCGCGATCCTGGTAGTGCTCGCTATGGCAACTTTGCCGTTCCTGGGAAGATCTTTTTTGCCTGAGTTCAACGAAGGTACACTGAACATTTCTGTCGCTACTGTACCAGGCACATCGCTCGAAGAATCGCACAAGATCGGCGCGATGGTCGAGGATATCCTTCTGGCCCACCCGGCGGTGAAGTCCACGGCGCGACGAACCGGTCGAACTGAGATGGATGAGCACTCCATGGGTTCTCATGCGCATGAACTTGAAGTTGAGACCGACTTCTCTGAACATCCCAAGAAGGAAGTTATGGAGGAGTTGCGGCGACAACTGACCATGGTGCCCGGCACTGTCATCACCATCGGACAGCCGATCAGCCACCGCATCGATCATATGCTTTCGGGCACACGAGCCAATATCGCGGTCAAGATCTTCGGAACCGACCTGTATCAACTGCGCAATCTTGCCGAAAAGGTCAAGGCGCAGATGGAAGGGATTCCGGGTATTGTTGACCTCTCGGTTGACCAGCAGACCGATATCCCCCAGGTCCGCATCCGTGCCAACCGTGAGCATATGGCGCTGTATGGCCTTCGACCGGCTGACCTCGACGAACTCGTCGATATCGCCTTTCTTGGGGTAAAGGCATCGGAAGTGTACGAGCAAAACGGCCGTCATGATCTCATCGTTCGCTATGCGCCGGAGTATCGGGATAATCTCGTAGCTGTGCGCAACAGCCTGATCGATGCTCCTACCGGCGCACGGATCCCGCTGGCTATGGTTGCGGATATTATCGTCGACAAGGGTCCAAACTACATTGCTCGCGAGAATGCCCAGCGCAAGATCGTCGTGCAGGCCAATGTCACGGGACGTGATCTCAATAGCGTGGTGCAGGAGATTGAAGGCAAGATTGCATCCGGAGTGCCGATGCCACAGGGGTACTTTGTAGAATTCGGCGGACAGTTCGAGAGCGAGCGCGAAGCAACTCGTACGGTCACGATCTTCAGTCTGATCTCCATCATTGCCATTCTCGTGGCTCTTTATATGGAGTTCGGGAGTTTCCGCCAGGCGTCACTCATTATGGCCAATCTGCCATTGGCGTTGATCGGTGGCATTCTGGCTGTTTTCCTGACCGATCGAGTCATCACCATCGCTTCGTTGGTCGGGTTCATCACGCTTTTTGGAATTGCCGTGCGTAACGGGATCCTCATGGTGTCGCACTACAATCACCTAATCGACGAAGAGGGGATGCCTCTTCGTGAGGCCGTTATCCAGGGTTCGCTTGAACGTCTGACGCCGGTCCTGATGACGGCGCTCACAGCCGGTCTGGCGCTTATTCCACTGGCTCTGGCGAGCCACAAGCCGGGAAGCGAGATCCAATCGCCGATGTCGATCGTGATTTTGGGCGGCCTCCTGACGGCCACCTTCCTGAATATGATTGTGATTCCAGTGCTCTACTTGCTCTTTGGACGGAAGAATGAGTCGAGTCTGACAGCGTAATTGCAGAAGGTACACCGGGTCACTGAGTTGTGGCCCGGTGCCTCCAAACATTGATTTCTCCGACCCGAACGGTATATTCGACGCATATGGCGGCTCTCTTCATGGCACTGATCTCGGCGTTGCTCTTTGCGACGGCGACACCGCTGAGCAAACTCCTGCTCAACGAACTGTCGGCTTTCCAACTGGCAGGTCTGCTCTATCTCGGCGGGGCTATCGGAGTTACGCCGCTGGTGCTTCGTCGGAGTCAGCGTCTTTCTATTTTCCGAATGACCAGAAAGAACCAATTGCGCCTAGCCGGCGCAGTCCTGCTTGGCGGAATAGCCGGTCCGGTATTTTTGCTGCTTGGACTCAAACTCGGTTCGGCTGCTTCAGTTTCACTCTGGCTGAACCTTGAATTGGTATTTACTGCCCTTCTCGGCTGGCTCATCTTCCATGATCATCTTGGACGCTATGGATGGATCGGTATTGTTGGAACAGTGGCCGCAGGTGTTTTGCTCTCATTTGAACAAGGAACCACGGGTATTTTGGCGGGATCGCTTGTCGCATTAGCCTGCCTTTGCTGGGGATTCGACAATCATTTCACCGCACTGATCGATGGTATCAGCCCGGCTTACAGCACATTTGTGAAAGGGATTGTGGCTGGTGTCACCAATTCACTGATCGGCGTGACTGTCCAACCCCTCACAACAGATATTCCGGCGATCTTCGGCGGGTTGCTTCTGGGTGCCTTTGCCTACGGTGCGAGCATAGCGCTATACATCGCTGCGGCTCAACGGTTGGGCGCTACTCGTGGTCAGTCCCTATTTGCGACCGCACCGTTCATCGGTGTATTGCTGTCGGTCGTCATTTTGGGCGAGGGGTTATCGTATGTCCAGATCATTGCGGCGATGCTTCTGACAGGCGCATTGGTGGTGATGTTCCGTGATCGGCATGCACATGAGCACAGCCATGAGCCCATGTTACATGACCATTCGCATCGGCATGACGACCTGCACCACGACCACGACCATAATTCTCCATCACCCGTGGGCAGCCATAGTCACCCACATGAACACGGTCCAGTGATCCATAGCCACCCACATTGGCCGGACCTGCATCACCGGCATGGACACTGAATCGAGTCTTGACCTAAGTGTAATCTCAGAATAAGGTTAGCGCAGCTTGTCTCACCCCAGGAGACTTGTGGCACTGCGACAATTCTACGCCAAGTTCTCCCTGACCCAGTTGCAGAATGCGTCACGTAGACCCCGCCATATTTCCTGACATCAATAGGATGCCCGAGCCGACGATCTTGGCGTTATCCTCCCTAAGGTAAGACCACTCATAAAGCGATCCCGCAATTCCGAGGAGCAGATTATCGGCATTCCGAAGGATGTCGAGGACGGACTGTAGGTGGCCGATGCCTGCCGTAAGTACGGCATGAACGCTGTTAGTCCATACGGCCCAGTTATCTCCTATTGCGACTCCGGGTCGAACATGATCTCGCGAACCTCCTGCGCGCAGCGACACGCAACAGCGATCCTGGCAGCCCAACCGAGTGCCTCCTCATGTGAAGAAACCTCGATGATCGAAAACCCGCCGATAACTGCCTTTTTCTCCGGTACTGGTCCGACTGTGATGCTCCCATCTGTTGCAACTATGGTCGATTGCTGGCGCTGGACACCGCAGCCAAAGATCCAGACCCCAGCGGCCTTTGCCTCCCGGACCACTTTATGTGATTCCTCGCCCACCGACGGCCAATCTTCATCAGGAATATGGTCCATTGAGCCGTCATCAAATGAGATCAAGTATCGAGGCATCGCATCGTTCCTTCCTTTGTAGCCTAACGATGGATATATGGTTTCTTCACATTACCTTTGAGCTGCGAAATCGCGACATATTACCCCACCCCCGCTCAAATCCTTGGGATTTGTTACTGCAAACGGTACAGCCATTAGGTCATCTTCAGCTATTGCGTGGCACCAATGATAGTCAACCACATTGCTTCCGTCACTCAAATTTTCCAACACGTCCACCCGTACGTCGAGTAGATACTGCAAGTTTTGCGGCCCTGTCAACGCTCCCCCTCAGTACCTACTTCAGTCCCCGAAACCGCCCCCTCCGACACTTTCAGATGGGCCCAGGTATTCATCACAGCGATCGTGCTCCGTCTGTCTCGCGGACCGAAATCCGTGGGCACCCCACCGGCTAAGATTCGCCCATTCTTTCCGATTGTCTGGGGGCTCGCCGTCTCTTTCTAAAATTCACGGCCGATACTGGTAACTTGTTGCGGTAATTGTTAAAAAAGTGCATCTTTGTAGTCGGCATTAAATAACGGGCGGTCTCACCACCGCCATGACCGGGATCTAATTGAGCTTGTCAAAAGAAGATTCAGACGATAAAACCAGAACACACGTCCCCCTGACGGGTGGCGAACTAGTCTCACACTACCGGATCATCGAAAAGATCGGTGCCGGAGGCATGGGTGAGGTTTATCTGGCTGAAGACACACGTCTAAAGCGGAATGTCGCTCTGAAATTCCTCCCGCTCCACCTGGTTGCAAACGAAGAGATCAGGACCCGGTTCCTGCGCGAGGCACAGGCGGTCGCCAAACTGAATCACCCGAACATCGTCACTATATATGACGTAAGCGAATTCAACGGCCGGCCGTTTTTTGCCATGGAACATGTCGAGGGAAATCTCCTTCACCACTTTGCTCATGAAAAGCCGTTACCGCTCGACACCATCATTGATTACGCCTTACAAGTCTGCCAGGGTATAGGGGAAGCACACCGGGCCGGTGTGATACATCGGGACATCAAAGCCACTAACATCATTGTGGACACCAAGGGGAGAGCTCGCCTGCTCGATTTTGGGCTGGCGGCTATGGCTGGCGACGACAAACTGACGAAAACCGGCTCCACCCTTGGTACCGTCGCGTACATGTCGCCGGAACAGGTCTCGGGGCGAGAGATCGACCATCGCTCTGACTTGTTCTCCTTTGGCCTCGTTTTGTACGAGTTGATCGCCGGACGCACGCCGTTTCGCCGGGACAACGAAGGCGCCACTCTCCGAGCTATCATCCAGGATACGGCAGAACCATTGAGCCGATACAAATCTGGGATTCCACAGAAGCTTCAGACAGTTATCGACAAACTACTGGAAAAAGACCGGGAGATGAGATATCAGACGGCTGAAGATATCATCGCCGATCTGAAACGGCTCCTCTATGATTCGCAGCAGACCGGACATCATTCCCCGTCCAAACCGGTCAAGTCAAACCTGAAATTGTATGTCGGAGCGGCGGTAATCGTCGTTGCGGCAGCCCTGGCTTTATTCCTGTTCCCGCGCTCCGATTCGACCCAGACGGAAACAGCCAATGCCATGCCGATGATCGCGGTCTTACCCTTTGAGAATCTTGGGAATCCGGATGACGAGTACTTTGCGGATGGTATGACCGAGGAGATCACCTCGCGACTTGTCGGGATCGCTGGCCTCGGCGTGATTTCCCGGTCCAGCGCCGTTCAGTACAAGAAGACGGACAAAAGCTTGAGCCAGATCGGCAAGGAGCTTGGCGTCAATTACATCCTTGAGGGATCGATCCGCTGGGCAAGAACAGACGGGCGACCCAAAGTCAGGATAACTCCGCGATTGATCCGCGTTTCCGATGACCGCAATATGTGGTCCGACAATTACGAACGCGAGATGATGGATCTCTTCGCCGTCCAGGAAGATATCGCAACGAAGATCACTTCTCAACTCGGTCTGACACTCTTGGAGTCGGACCGAAAGGAACTGGCGGTCCGTCCCACGAAGGACTCAAGAGCGTACGATTACTATCTCAAAGGGATCAATGAGCTGCGACGTGACATGGATGGTAACATGTTCCTGGCTACTGCCAATTTGGACAGCGCTGTCACGGTCGATCCTTCATTCGCCCTGGCCTATGCGGCCCGATCTCGCGCGTACTCAATAAAAGCATGGAAAGATCCGAAAGGGGCAGATGCAAAAGTTGCTCGCGAATCTTTTGAAAAAGCGTTGCAACTCCAGTCCGATCTGTCCTACGGACACATGGCCGCCGGGATCTACTATAATCTTATCGAAGAAGATTACGATAAGTCGCTGATCGCGCTTAACGAGGCTGTCTCCGAGCTGCACGGTGATGCCGAAGTGCTTTCCAACATCGCTCTGGTACAGTGGCGCAAAGGGATGATCGACGAACCGAATGAAAATTTCAGAAAAGCCAGCGAACTTGACCCCTTGAACCCCTTTGTCCACGCCAGGCAAAGTGGATTCTTCAGCTATAGAAGAATGTATGCCGACGCCGAACGGTCTATAAACCGGGCTATCGCCCTTGATCCAAAATCTCCCGGCTACTATTTTGCCAAGATCGGAGTGTACGCGAATCAGTACGGCGACTGGAACAAGTGTCGGGAGGTCATTCAGCAGGCATTCAAGAGCGTAGATACAGTGACGGTTCTCGGATACCTGTTTCCCGATCTCACGGCTTTGGGTGGCTGCTCTCTGGATTCTCTCTTGGGTTTTCGCCCTGAGCAGTACAGTAAGATGGCTGATAGTGCACGAACACTGTTTGGTTTGGCTCTCGATAGTCTCCGAAAGGAAAAAAGCCCGGACCTCGCTTTGGACTCCAGTAACTTTTGGAGCCGGTGGCAATTGAGTGGGCTCTATCGGGCTGCCGGAAATACGACGCTGTCAAAGGTCTATCTGGACTCAGCCAAAACGGCTGCAATTTATCATGTAAACAAAGTACCGACTGATTTTCATGCAGTTTCTTATCTGGGACTACTGTTTGCTGAGTCCGGTTCCTGCGACCAGGCAATTGAGTACGGCAACCGCGGAAAGGACCTCTTGTCACTTGACAAGTGCCATTGGTGAGGACCACAACAGGTCATGGTCATGGCCGTTATTTACACCAAGTGTGGGCAATACGATAAGGCACTCGACGAACTTGAAGTGTTGCTATCCGAGCTAACGGGATACTCTGTCAATTCGCTCAAAATGAGCAGCCATTTCGACCCGCTCCGAAAACTTCCTCGGTATCAGGAGATGATGCGCAAGTACGCCAGCACCTCTAGCCTGCCTTAAGGCTCTCGATGCTGATTGACCGGGCTGGCCTTGCGTCTCTGCGGTCCGCAAAAATGTTGACCTCGCTGCACGGCGGGGTTTTTCCTTTTTCTCCAGATCCGGCGCCGGCTGAAATGAATCACCCATGCCAATTGAGCTGTATTGCGGGCACCTCAACTGGGCACGGGTGATACGAATCCTGCCGTTATATCTATCTCTCTTGAACCGTTAATCCACGAGCTTTCGCAGGAGCGCCGTTGCTCCGGTCATGCGCATCCAACGTTTTTCCGACAGCAATATATTGAGCACTATTACGGGAGCGAGCAGATAGATGGCACCTATACTGACCCCGACTATGGCCTTGGTCGTCGGCTCCCATGGCGTATACAGTAACACCACTAAAGGGACGAGCATGAGTCCGGCACCGAGCAGGGTGATCATTCCGACAACAACGCAGAACAGGATCAGCAATCGATACGCAGACTTGACGCCTTCAAGGTAGCAGATTGCCAAACGCAGCTTGAGCAAACTCAGAGATGAGTCGACCAAATGCTTCTTGAACCGATCAATGAGTTTGGAGAGGACCTCCAGCATTACGGCTTGCTTCTCTGAGATCTGCCCAGCATATAGCCAACTAATGTGGCACCTACAGCGGCCCCGCCAACATAGGCCCACGGGTTTCTATGCACGCTCTTGTTCACATCGGTAGCCATATCGACCACCTTCCGTTTGCCAGCCTCGTACTGATCGGCCGCTCGGCTGCCAAGTGTACCGGCAAAAGCACTCACCACAGACGAGAGATCAGAGTATTTGCTTTCCATTGCCGCCTGCAACTCCGCCCTCTTGTCGCGCGCGGCGGCATTTAACAAGTCAAGCGCTTCATTAATTCGTTTGTCTTCAAATCGTTCCATTGTATTCTCCTTGGATGATGCCGGTATTTCCGGCTGTTCGAGTGTTCGTTGGCTTTCCATACTTTTCATTCAGGCACTCCTCTGCACCATGGCGTTTGGCTCTCTTCCGGGCGTGATCTACTGCTTCACTGTCTGGAGTCAAATAGCTCTGCGCCTGGAGACAGTAGTGACAGCCATCATGATCAGGGCGCTTAACATCAGCAGGTGAGTGTGGCCGTTCATGACATGTCCTGTCAGCATCCCGATTACCCAGAGGACAACCAGAATTGTGGCAATAGTTGCGATCACATTCCTCTCCTCAGTGATTTCCGGAAATAAGCTGCCGTCAGAGGTATCCTCGCATCAGCCGGCAGCGATCCGGGAAGTCTCACCAATTAGCACAATTCACTTACAGGCGAAACAACAGACCGAAATTCAGTGAATAGAAGTCTGACTTCTGTCCGTCCAGAACGGCTTCTGGAAGTTCCTTGAACTTGTAGTCCAGGAATACATACCGAACATCTCCGAAAAGCTTGAACTGCGGCGACGCAGATACTTCCAGACCGGCGGCGAGGTGCCATCCGAATTCATTCGTGGTTTCATCGTCAAATCCTGCATCGTTGTAGGTGTTGTTGTAATCAAAGGTAGTGTTATACCAGCCACCTCCGATTCCTCCGTAGATCATCGGCAGCGGATAGAGCAGCCCGGTAACCGTCAGTGGCCAGTTCCTGACCGTCACAGCCCCGGAGCCATACTTTTCCTGGCGATAGCCAAGATCTCCTTCGAGTCCAAGGATCGGCATGACCTTCATACGGAGGGTTGCGCCGACAAGGTAATTTGCATCCTCTGCACCATCTGACTTCTGGATTCCCAGGTGAGGGCCCAGGTAGAGGCTCGTCTGACTGCTCGCTGAAAGCGGCAGCAAGAAGAGCATCCCCAGAAAGATCGCTGAACTTAGTTTTATAAACACATCTGTCTCCAATTTCTGTCCGGTTTACCTGCAAGTTGTTTTACGCTTCACTGCGCGAGAGTGCAGGTCTGTTGTGCTGTGTTGGCACCATACTATGGTAGCCCAACGCTCGTTGATGCACCATCGCCCAAAGGGTTGAAAAGAGAGCTAGTCCCATGGAGCGACCTTTCGTCCGGGTTGAGCACCTCGTGCATGTCGAGTGACGGTTTCGCCCAGTCTGATTGGCGCATCCAGCGTTCTGGGCACCGTCCGGCTTGACAAGAGAATTGCAGCCTGATATGTTGCAAACGGAACGGTCGTCTTCCAAACCGAGGTTCGCCGCGACCACTTTCTGGCGAGCCAATCAGCAATAAGCACGAAGTAGAGAATTGGTATGAGTGAGCAGTCATCCAAAAACGCGGATGACCCAAAAGATTCCGCGACTTCATCACCTTCCCAAAACGGGAACAAGAAGTCGCAGGATGATGCCAGTTCTGCTGACACCAACAACCAGTCACCGCCCAAAGACAGCAGTCAAAGTACGAATGCCCAGTCAGACGAGGCCAGCAGCTCGAATGAGGCAACTGGTTCTGCGATTGATTCTGCCGCCGACCAGACTGTTGATACTCAGCCGCCTGATGAATCAGCGACAGCTGTTTCGGCCAAAAACCCCGCCGCCGTTTCCCTGGGGAGATTGGGAGGACTTAAAGGCGGCAAGGCCCGGGCGCGAAGCCTGACCAAGCGAGAAAGAAGCGAGGCCGCTCGAAAAGCGGCGAGGGCACGGTGGCGAAAGAAAGAACAGACTTAGCCGATCTGGGCTCTCATTCGATACAACCCGACTCAATTCCGGCTTCCCTTCCATCTAAATTGCGCCTCAGCACCCTCCGATAGGTAATCTTTCCTCAGCTCCGAAATGCTGAGTTCCTTCCTTTCAGATACCAGCTCTCGACTGTACACCACACATAAATGATGATCTACCAACGAGTCGTGGCTATTACACCGGCTCGACTGGCCACCCTTCATCCTGCCGTCAGCTTGATCTGAAATGAAATTACCGCAGAAGAGCTCAGGCAGTTCGTCGTCAGAAGCAACTTCTTTAGCGCTTACGCATAAATTACTCGACTATGCGTGACCGGTTACGTATAAGCCTCATGCGCGTCACGTGTACGCGAATGCTCCGCCACCCAGAGCAAACCAAATCGAATCATGGGTGCTTATCGTCCGTGAAGTGACTGGTACTTGCAGTACTCGCTTGCAGCACCGGTCACGGATCGGACGAACTATTATCACTATCCGCGAAATAACGAGGGAGTGGCGCGCGCTGGTAACACAGCCGCCTGACGTTAGAGTCGGGTATCCCCCTCCGCCACTCCCTCCTTTTCTTACTCAATGTTTTGTCACACAACATGTTAGGTGCGGCACCTCGGACGTCCTTCACCCTATCCCATTCCCTGCTCATGAACTCAAGGGGCTCATGATGATATTCTTGACCGCTTACGCATAAAAAAGTAGCCTATGCGTGAGCGCTTACGTATAATCTGTGAATGGTGACCGATGGTGGTCACAGTAGGTTTATCTGGATCGATTTCCGTCCGTGAAGCGGCTGGCCTGGTTCCCCTCCCCATTTTTGCCAGCCGTGGATCGGACCTTTTGGAATGAACTCCTGTGTCTGTCGCAGAAGGCCACGCAACTCCTCCTGCCAGATTTCATTCCGCGTCGTGTCTCTCACCTGTCGGAAGGTTTCAGGTGAGAGAATGGAGAATCAATTGGTCTGTTGTGATGGGATGGAAAAATGAGGAATGGGATCCGTTTGATCGTCTGCACTCTTGTCATGCTGTCCGTTTCCCAAAGTCTGTTGAGTGCGACGGCTGATATCACGTTGGTGTGGACCGCACCGGGGAATAATGGCATGGTCGGTAGGGCCACCCAGTATGATCTTCGCTACGCCACGTTTCCAATATCTGATGCCAATTGGGCGCTTGCCACCAAGGTAGTCAATCTCCCCGCTCCACAATCTGCGGGAAATCAAGAAGAATTCAAAGTCACCGGACTCCTGCCGGCTACAACTTACTACTTCAGTCTGAAGGCCGGTGATGCCAGGCCAAACTGGTCAATGCTCTCTAATGTCGCCTACCGAACGACTTGCCCTGATGGCTGCGATGGTCAGAACGGGAATGTCAACGGATCGGCAGATGGTCATGTCGACCTCTCCGATCTGGCCGTACTCACCGCATACATCACGAGCGCAAATGGCCACTATACTATCTGTCCCGCCATGGGGAACACCAACAGCTCCCCGGATGGCGTGATTGACCTGTCCGACCTCGCAACCTTGATCGCCTTTTTGGTCCAGGGGACTCAGTTCCTGCAATGTCCGCAATAAACCCTCGTTACTCGACCCGACTATGTACTGATCCGGTCTAAAACAAAGAACAATTTGAACTATTCGAGTAAAGCGCAACGGTATCACGCATCAGGAATGGGTCAGGCAGATCCCTGTTTTGAGATCCGGTATCATCATTTGATCCGGTTCCACTACCTCCCCAGGTATTCACTAATTACAGACACTTCATGAATCTGCTCGCCATGGTAGCGTGAGCCGCCGCCGGGAAGGTCCTTGTCAGATGACTGACAACGGTCCGGTGGCTGGCCACAGTAACTGCTTTGGCGAGATTTCCAACATCACCATAGGAGAGAACTCCATTCAGGAAGGAAGGAGAATCATGGGAAACAGAATCGTCTTGTCTGGATGTGCCATTGCTGTCCTGACATTCGCGGGAGTGAAGGCGGAAGAGTTGCAGGTTGTTGCGACCACTCCGAATTCGGTCACGCTCACCTGGATCGCGCCGGGAGATGACAACTTCACTGGGCAGGCTTCGGCATATGATATCCGTTATTCACTCACAACCATCACCGCAGCTAATTGGGCTAGTGCGACCAGGGCAACCGGCGTTCCTGCTCCAAAAGTAGCTGGAAGCGCAGAGTCGTTCGATGTCACCGGTTTGGCATCGAGCACCACATACTTCTTTGCTATGAAAGCAGGTGATGAGATCCCGAACTGGTCGGCAATGTCTAATGTCGTTCAGAAGACTACCCTGCAGGAGGCCACGCCACCGTCGGCAATTGTCAATCTGACTGCCGGAACGGTCACTTCTTCGAGCATTGCACTTGCCTGGACTGCTCCGGGAGATGATGGCACGGTTGGTACCGCTACTCTGTATGATATCCGGTATTCGACTTCAACGATCACCGCCAGCAACTGGGCAAACGCCGCACAGGTCGCCGGCGAGACCGCTCCAAGAGTAGCAGGATCTGCTGAGTCGTTTGTAGTGGCCGGTTTGAACCCCGCAACTACCTATTACTTTGCTATCAAGACGGCTGATGAGGCTGCAAATCTGTCTGCTTTGTCAAACGTTGCTACCAAGGCCACTGGCGCAGAGTCAACGCCGCCATCCGCCATCGCCAATCTGGCAGCACCGACGTCTGGTGAAACCACAGTGACGCTCACCTGGACTGCTCCGGGGGACGATGGTAATTCCGGCACGGCCACTCAATACGACATACGATACTCAACGACGGCGATCACGGCGGCCAACTTTGGTTCGGCCACCCAAGTAGCTTCCGAACCTTCGCCAAAAGTGGCTGGAAGTGCTGAGACCTTTACCGTGACTGGCTTGGCATTGAGCTCTACCTATTACTTCGCGATCAAGACCGCCGACGAGGCCGCGAATTGGTCTGGCCTATCGAATGTCATCTCTAAAGCAACGACTGGCGATACCACACCGCCGGCGCAGGTGACTGATCTTGCCGCCTACTAAGGCCGAAAACGAAACGGGCATCCAGAGAATCCCCCGTCGCCCCGTGTGGCGGGGGATCACAATTTCACATCTCGCGAAATCTTCGCCATCAATACGAACTTCGCCTCGCTCGTTTTTGCACGATTGCTGACAGTATCTGGCTGCCTCGGTCAGCCGTCGCATCACCTTCATCGCCGTAACTTCTCAAATCTCTTTGCGTTGCAGCGACATCAGTCGTAACCAGACGGTAACACTATCCTAACTTGACTTTCACATTCACTGACGGCATTGTCCTCTGGGCATATCAGGTAACAAATGAAAAAGAGATCAGTCCAGGCACCTGCTCCTTCACGGTTGCTTCTGCTCATTCGACATGGCAAAGCGGCACCCAAAGATATTGGATTGTCTGATTTCGAGCGTGTGCTGACCGCCGATGGCGCTACCGAGTGCCGAAACATGGCCACCCTTCTCGAGTCGCATGTAGCTGGCCTTGACCAGATACTTTCCAGCCCGGCCGATCGAGCTCTGGAAACGGCTCATCTCTTCGCGAAGGCTCTTAGCTTCCCGATCGAACAGATCGCTTTAGTGCCAGATCTCTATTCATCCCACGGAACCAAAGCGATCATTGCCAGAGTCAAACGGACCGAACCGCGCGTCAAGCTGATCGCATTAGTAGGGCATAACCCGATGATAGATGATCTGGCTGCGTTTTTCATACCCGGATTCAGTGAGTCGATCGACAAGTCCGGGGTTGTGGCCATCTCATTCGGCAAATTGCCATGGGCGGAGATCCGCAAAGGGGCAGGGAAATTGACGTTTGCTTTCGCACCGTCAGGCGATGCTCACAAGCAGGCCCGAGCCAACCGACGAGCCGTCGCGTAACCTCTTCACACCGATCAGAACAAAGCAGGTATATCGTAGTGACACAGGCCACGAACAGACGACCCACCGCCACCAAAGAGACCAGTTGGCTCGATTTCAACGGGCGTGTGCTCGAAGAAGCATCAGACCCGACAGTCCCAATCATCGAACGGCTCAAGTTCCTCGGGATCTATTCCAACAATCTCGATGAATTCTTCCGCGTGAGGGTGGCCACGCTTAACCGTCTGACCAAGACGCCGCGCAAAAAGACGATTGACCTGATCGGACACGATCCCTCCAAGACCCTCAAGCGCATTCACCGTCAGGTAATGCATCAGCAAGATCGCTTTGAAAAGATCTACAACCAGATCCTTAAGGAGTTGGCACGCCAGCATATCTTCATTACTAACGAGAAAAAGCTAACCGCGGCTCAAGCGAAATTCGTCACGGAATACTTCCATGAAGTGGTGCGGCCCAAGTTGTTCCCGATCATGATCGATCACAAGGATGAGTTTCCGGAACTACGCGATAAGCCGGTCTACCTCGCGGTCGCCCTCTCCAAACGAAATGAACGCAAGTCATCCGACTACGCGTTGATCGAACTGCCGACCGACCTCTTGCCAAGATTCGTCCTGTTGCCCAAGTCCGGCCAGAAGACTTACATCATTCTGATGGATGACATCATTCGGCACAACCTGAAGGCTATCTTCTCCCCGTTCGGCTATACCAAGTACGCTGCATATACGATCAAAGTGACCCGTGATGCCGAACTGGATATCGATGACGACATCTTTGAGAGCTACGTTCGCAAGATCCACAAGAGCCTTCGCCAGCGCAAAGAAGGACGCCCGGTCAGACTGGTTTACGATGCCGATATCCCTCGCGACATGCTGAAACTGCTGGTACAGCGGATGAAAATGAAAAAAGGGGATCCTCTTATCGCCGGATCGCGCTACCACAATTTCAAGGATTTCATGAAGTTTCCGAACATTGGCCGTCCCTCCATGCGAAACTCCAATAGTGCGCCGGTACCGCATCGCGGACTCGCGCGACACAAAAGTATGCTTGAAGCGATCTCCAAGCAGGATATGCTTCTACATTTCCCCTATCAGTCATTCGATTCCATCATCGATCTGCTGCGAGAGGCTTCGATCGACCCACATGTCACTTCCATCAAGATCACACTCTACCGAACCGCTTCAAACTCGAGCGTGGTCAATGCTTTGATGAACGCGGTCAAAAACGGCAAATCGGTGGTAGCGGTGGTCGAATTGCAGGCTCGCTTTGACGAAGAAGCCAATATTCGCTGGGCCACCGAATTGCAGGATGCCGGAGCCAAAGTAGTCTTCGGCGTACCGGGGCTGAAAGTCCATTCAAAACTCTGCCTCATTACCCGAAAGAACGGCCGCGGCCTGGAGCGGTTTGCCGTTGTGGCGACCGGCAATTTCAACGAGGATACCGCCCGCGTCTATACGGACCATTTCCTGTTGACCGCCAATCAAAAGATCACCAGTCAGGTGGCAGATGTCTTCGAGTTCCTTCAGAAGAACTACAAAGTGACCCCCTTCCGACATTTGATCGTCTCACCCTTCAATAGTCGCCGAAGACTCACTCAGTTGATTCAGACTGAGATTGATAATGCATTATCCGGCAAGGAAGCCTGGATATTGCTCAAATTGAATCACCTGGTGGATACGCCGATGATCAAAATGCTCTATAAGGCGAGTCAGGCCGGAGTCAAGATCCGCCTGATAGTCAGGGGGATGTTCACGCTTGAGCCGGGGATCAAAGGTCAGAGCGAAAATATCGAGGCGATCCGCCTGGTCGACAAATATCTGGAGCATTCTCGCGTATTATTCTTTGCCAATGGTGGTGCCGAAAAGTGCTTCATCTCGTCGGCCGACTGGATGCCGCGCAATCTGGATCGACGAGTTGAGGTTGCCTGCCCGATCCTTGATGCAAGTCTAAAACAGGAACTTCGCGATCTGCTTGAACTGCAGTGGCGCGATAACTGCAAAGCCGGTTCGCACTATGACCCGACCGCCGCTCCGCGACGAACCAAGCCCGGCAAACAGCGTGCGCAAATCCTTATCGCCGCATACCTGCGAGAGAAACATACGTAGGCAACTATGATCAAACTGGCAGCTATTGATATTGGATCCAACGCCGTACGACTCATGCTCTCCCGCGTTTACGAAAACGAAGGCGAAACGGTATACATAAAAGAATCGCTCATTCGCGTGCCGATCCGTCTCGGCGAAGATGTTTTCGCGCATCAGAAGATCACGCCGCAAAAGGCCCAGCAATTGTCAACCGTCCTCCAGGCGTTCAAACTGATCGTAGAAGCATATCGCGCCGAAGACTGCATCGCCTGCGCGACCTCTGCAATGCGCGAGGCACGCAACGGCGCCGATGTCGCCAAAGCGATAAAAAAACAGACCGGCATGCAGATAGAGATCATCGAAGGTAAACGGGAAGCTGCGATCATTTACTCCAGCCATATCAGTCGAGCCTTCCGCTCCGATGCTCCGCTTTTATATATCGATGTAGGCGGCGGCAGCACCGAAGTGACCCTCATGTCCCGTAGCCGGATCATTGAGTCTGGCTCCTTCAAGATCGGCACTGTGCGAATCCTGCAGAAAGGTCGCTCAAAGCGGGAGCTGGATCGCATCAAAGCCTGGCTCAAAGCGCAAGTAGCGCCGCATCACCCGATCGCCGCAGTCGGGACCGGCGGGAGTATTAATAACATCTTCCGGCTCTCCCGCAAAAAGGAAGGGAAACCGCTCTCCGTCAAACTTATCACCGAGATCCGG
This sequence comes from bacterium, assembly GCA_016708025.1. Classification (NCBI taxonomy): domain Bacteria; species bacterium. The sequence goes on from JADJGQ010000003.1 coordinate 395,780, forward strand.
GATTATCTGGAATCATTCACCGTCGAAGAGCGCATCAAAGTACTCGGCCTGCGACCTGACCGTGCCGATGTGATAGTCGAAGCAGCCGACATCTATCTCAATGTGATGAAATGGTCGGGAGTCAAGAAAATGCATGTGCCAATCCTCGGATTGTCGGATGGCCTAATTCACGTATTGTATGAAAAAGTCAAGTCCAAGCATATCGACCTCTAAACGGTCCCGAAAGGTCACGGCAGATAAACTGCTTGGCTATTTCGACGTCAGGCATTCCGCTTTCCTCGCTGCACTTACCGCCGCGAGACAGCATTATGCCGTCGAAGGCGTACACCAGTTGCGAGTCGAAGTAAAGCGACTGCGAGCCTTCTATAAGCTGATCGAACGAATCGCGCCATCGTTTGCGGCCAAACCCAACGCCGGCCCGCTCCGCGAATTGTATCGCGCGGCCGGGACATTAAGGGATATTGATATCTTCCAGGCGATCACAGTTGCGCGACTTGACCGACTTGATCTGCGCGAGTATTTCAATCACCTGAAATCGGTCGAGCTTGAGAAACGCCAGAGATTTGATATCGTGGCGGTCAATTTTTCCGAGTCAGTCCTGACTGGGAGTTGCACCAAACTCCGTGCCGCTCTGGCGGCCCCCTCTGACGATAAAATCAGGCAACGGTTAAACAAGCGACTTCGGAAGCTCGCGGCAAAACTGTCCAAAGCATTGGAACGCAAACGGCAGGAACATTACGAACTCCATACCGTGCGGAAACTCTCCAAGACACTCCGGTACACACTTGATGTCTGGATCCTCTGCCACGGCAAGACACCATCCTCCGGTACCACCGCCGCAAAACTCAAGCAGACATACACGGCATTGGGAGAATGGCATGACCATGTTGTCGCACTCGAATCATTGAAGCTATTTCTGAAAAGTCGTTCGAATAGGAAGTTGACCTCCCCGAATGCCTATTCGACGTTCAGCACGGCTCTCCTGAAGGAGATAGAGAAGCAATTAACGTCATATGAACGCGGAAAGCAGCCGCTCATCAGATCACTGGCTGGATTAGCCAGATCGCTCGAACGGACTGCTGCAATCCAATCGAACAAAACCAAACAACACTGACGGATTATGATGATAGATCAAGGACTATGTATGAACAGAGGGAACAACAACGCAACTATCGACAACCTGCGCGCCCTGGCGCTGACGCTGGACATGCGCCTTGGAGTCGAGGCTCGCAAGCAGATTCTGGCGGGAAACGAGAAGATCACTCTGGCCACAAATGAACAGCAATGGATCGACTGGATGTCCGGAGTCAAATCGCGAATGAAGATGATCGCGGGAAGCCAGATTGCGGGCGAGGTTCTGGCGAATCAATGGTGGTCGTCACCCCTTCAGATCAACAGCGAAGAGTAGATCACGAGGCCGAACTGAGGGAAGGCTTCGGCATCGGCCAGGCCGCTCGCTTGTAACGGCAGACCGCGATTTCTCGGTTGGTGATCACCACAAAATCTGATCGCCCCTCTGTCCAGGCACCGGCATCCACAAAGATGCTCTCTCCATTGGCGAAATCCAGACTCAGATATGGTCGGTGAGTGTGCGCTATGACGCAGACGCGGGGCGGGCAGGCGAACGACTTAACCACCGATTCAAAGTAGTTGAAATGCCGGCGCGGGTACTCTGTCGCCGCCGTGATCTCCGTTCTTTCCTGATCCCCCGAGTTAATTCCGAATGCCCGATGACATTGTTCATCCCAATCACTGAACTTGCGCCGAATCTGGTGAATGCGATTTTCAACCCGCCTCAATCCACGCAACACCTTCATTGACCATCGCCAATGACGGTGATCCGGATTGGTGAAATGAAACCACCGATCCGCCGTATAACCATGTTCGAAATAGACCGAGCCATCGCTGGCGGCATACATACCGCGCCGCTTTTGTCGATACTCGGCATCATGGTTCCCGACGACAAACTTGAATTCCAGTTCATGAAAGAGCTTGATGATCTCATCGTAGATCGGGTGCGAAGCGCGAATATCTCTCACCGTTACATCCCTGCCGAATTTCGGATGCGGAAAACAGAGCTCGTACATATCACCCAGCTGCACCATACTAAGCCGATCTCCGGATTTCCGCAGCCGCTCGCGACTTGCCTCCGCGTGCACCAGAAAATCAAGCATCGGTTCCGCGCCGAATTTGAAATTGTCGAGGTTCGATGTATAGAGGAACATGTGCATGTCCGGAACCAGCACCATGACATCGGAATCCTTGAGGATCGGCCCCCACTGCGCTGGGATCCGTGTCGGAACTCCGCCGTTAGAGATGATCTCTATCCGCGGATTTCCCTGGATAAAGCCATCCTCGATCGTCAGCCCAACGCTATAGGATTGACTACGTGACTCGAAGTCGATGCATGTTTGCATGGCAGTCTGCATCAGGCCCCCGATCCCCACAGTACCAACCGTCGACCCGTATGGCGGAATCGTTGTACTGCGCGGCTGAGCCGTGATGACTCCCGGTCCACGACGAATCGCATGGACGGCTGCACCGGAGAAATGCGCGTCATCTTACCAATGCGCATCCGGTTCCCTCGCCAGGTGACATGATTCGTGAAGAACGGTCTCCACCAGACGAACGCGATCAGAATATCTTTGAGCGGAAATAGCCAGAGCGATGAAAGCGAGACCGATCCTCCAACCACTCGAACGGCCACGATATCAAGCAGCACTTTGAGCGCCGTGAAAACAGCCGCCAAAAAAAACGTCATTACCGAAGGATCGACCGCACATGCAAGTAGTACCAGCACGATCGGGTTGCTCACGATTTCGCCAGTGTAGTGCACGATATTGAGATGTCTGCGCATCAGCCCCCAGCGGAAATGGCGGGCCATGAAGTCGCGGACGCTCCACGTGTCGTTGACATTATTGATGGCGTGCATGCAAGTCGCGGTCTCAAGCCCCATCTTGCGGATTTCGCGGCCGATCAATCCATCTTCGAGCAGGAAATCGGCGAACCGCTCAAACCCTCCCATCCGGGCAATCGTTTCGCGACGCATCAGCATCGACTTTCCGATTGAAACCGGAATATTGGACAGCTTGCTTACCGCCAACGTGCTTGACGCAATGAACGAATTCAAATGCAGGTTTTCCAATTTGGCTCCGAGACGCTTGCCGCCAACGCCCCGGATAAGAGAAGTGACCAGCCCGACAGATCGGCTACGCATCTCGCCGACCAATTCCTTCAGATAACTGGATTCGACTCTGACGTTGCTGTCGCTGATCACCCAGTAGTCATGCGATGCATAGGGAGCCATATTGCAGAGATTGTTGACTTTGGGATTGTAACCGGTCCGATGTGAATCGATCACCAGTCGAGCCGGAACTTGTGGATAGACGGAGATCAGATCTCGAACGATTTCAACCGCCGGATCATCGTCATCATTCACACCAAAGATCAATTCATATCGCGGATAGTCCTGCGTGAAAAAGCTCTCCAGATTGGAACGGAGGTTTTCATCGACCCCTTTGAGTGGCTTGAAGATCGTGACAGCGGGTGTGAACAATGTACCGGCGCTAGATCGCTTCCGGCGGACCGAGAATATCAGAATAGCCAGTGCCAGAGCTGTGTAGACCAGCCCGAGCGTCGCCCCGGAGACAAGAAGCAGAGACCAGATATTCATAACAGTATCCCGCCTTTCTCAGCCATTGTAACGGCGAGAAACGAGATTTTATGTTATGGTCTGGTTAGATGTCGGAGAGTTCTTGGTGAGTGTCGATATCAGCGTAACTACTTGAAGCTATATGGTTTGCAAAGTACTCACCGCTGGGCCGGAGAGTTCGTTCTAACCCATTCTCGTAATCGACCTGAAAGAGCCCGAATCGGGCCGATTTCCCGATCAACCACTCGTAGTTGTCCATCAGTGACCAATAGTAATACCCCCGAATGTCCATCCCCTCACCCCGGAGCCGTTCGAGGAAACTGAGATGGCGTTCCAGAAACCGGACACGCACGCTGTCATCATCGGTGGCAATCCCGTTTTCGGTGATGATCAGCGGCTTCTCAGTAAACCGGAGCCACCGGCAACACTTATATAGCCCTCGCGGATAGATCTCCCAGCCCAGATCGGACAAGCCATGTTTTGATCGCGGCACAAACAGCATATCGAATGGCCTGAACGGCCGAAGTCGGAATCGGACATGCATCCGGTAGTAGTAATTGACCCCCCAGAAATCGATTCGGTTATCCAGCGAGACTGGTTCGTCATAGTTCAGAATGAGCGGCAATGAGTAGTTGAGCCGATTCGTGACAAATGCCTTTGGGATCAGGAGATTGTAGAAACGGTGCAGCCGGCGCTTCATCTCGCTGTCAAACAGATTCCCTTTTCGCGCAGCGCGAAAAGCAATCATGTTGTGGGCGATCCCAACCTGGGTCGATGGATACCGTTCCTTGATCATGTCAAATACCTGGCGGTGCGCCAGCAACATGTTCCTGAGGCCGTGCATCAGCTTTCGGAGATCCCGCTCGCCCGGTGGGAACTTTGCATCGCCATACCCGGCCAGAAGCCAGACCAACGGTTCATTGAAGGTCACCACGTGCGAAACTCGATCAAGGAGCCTGGTGCAAACGCGTTCCGCAAATCGAACAAACGTATCCTGCGAAGTCACACTGTGCCAGGGAGAGTACTCATGAAACCAGGCCGGGTGGGTGAAATGATGCAATGTCAGCATCGGGCTTATGCCCAGTTCCAGCAGATGATCGATCATCCGGGAGTACTGATCAAAGGCGGCCTCGTTGAATCTCCCCGGCTCCGGCTCCAGACGCGCCCACTCGACTGAAAAGCGATAGCTATTTAATCCTAATGACTTAAGCAGCCCGAAATCATCCCGCCAGCGATTCCAGTGATCTACCGCAATCCCGACCCGCGGGTCAAGACTGGCTGTTCGAAAACGGCCCGCCTGCTCCCATGCGGTCATGTCGTTCTCGATCCCCCCTTCAATTTGAAATGCGGAGGATGCCGCCCCCCAAAGGAACGGCTGTTTGGATTCGATTGTCATGGGGGCGAAGATACACTTTGTAGGCGCTCTGTCAAACACCCCGAGTCAATGCCAAACCCTTCAAGAATGAATGCACTTGGCGGACAGTCATGCCGCTGTTTCCTTCGCCCAGTCATAGTGCGACAACTTGCCACTCCATCTCTTCACTACCGGTATAGAGAGTCGCTGACCAAAATCAATTGGCACACGTACGACAATTCGCACTGAGTTGAAATTGGCACTGTCCAGTTGGCATGTTCTTGCGTTTCATTCGACTGGCCAGCGGAACTTTATTGTTGGAGATGATGGACTCGTATAGTACATTCTCCGAGTATCCGTATCATACCAACTGACTTGCGGGATATCGAAAACGTGACAATTCCTGCCCACATCACGCAGCTTCTGTCGTCGATTCGACAGGGAAACCAAAGAGCCGTCGACTCCTTGCTCCCTCTTGTGTACGATCGACTTCGCTCGTTGGCCAGAGCTCAATTGGCGTCTGAGCGGGCCGGACATACCCTGAACGCTACCGCCTTGGTTCACGAATCATATCTCAACCTGATCGGTCAGACCAAAATGTCCTGGGAGAGCAGAGCGCACTTCTACGCGATCGCCGCACAGGCGATGCGCCGGATCCTGATCGACTACGCTCGTCGACGTATGGCCAAAAAACGTGGCGGCCAAAGTCCGTTTGTGACTTTCGACGATTCGCTTATCGGCGGTGATCAACGCGCGGAAGAGGTCGTGGCTCTTGACGCCGCGCTGGTCAAGTTACGCGAATTGAGCGAGCGACAAAGTCAGGTAGTCGAGTACCGCTTTTTCGGCGGGCTAACCCATGAAGAGATCGCCGAGGTGCTAAGTATTTCGGTCCCCACTGTCCGGCGTGACTGGCGGATCGCCAAAGCCTGGTTAGCCAATGAACTTCGGAACTGAGAATGAAATAGAGTGACCATGCTGCCTGACCGATGGAAACGCATCCAGGAGATATTTGAGCTTGCTCTCGATGCAGCCCCGGAGGATCGCGATGCGGTCGTTCGACGTGCCTGTCAGGATGACAACGCCATGTACGCCGAAGTAATGGCGCTGTTGGCGGCCGATGCCGAGGGGCACCCGATGCTCGACCGTGAAACTCCATTCAATCTGCCCCAGGAAGATCCGCAATTGATCGGGACGCAGATCGGTTCCTATCGACTGATCGCCGCGCTTGGCGAAGGGGGGATGGGAGCAGTCTATCTGGCTGATCGCGTCGATGGACAATTCGAGCAGCGTGTCGCCATCAAAGTCGTTCAACCCTCTCTGCGCACGAAAGTCATCCTGCGCCGATTCCAGCAGGAAAGACAGATCCTCGCTCACCTTAATCACCCCAACATTGCGAGACTTCTTGACGGTGGCTTGACGCCTGATGGCCGCCCGTATTTTGTGATGGAGTATGTTGATGGTGTGCCGATCGATCAGTATTGCCAAACTCGCGGACTTTCACTGGCAGAAAAGCTACGGCTGATCCTCCAGGCATGTGAAGCGGTTGAGTTTGCGCACAGCAACCTGGTAATTCACCGGGATCTGAAACCTGCGAACATTCTGGTCGACCAGGACGGTCGAGTTAAAGTGATCGACTTTGGCATCGCCAAAGTACTGGCGGAATCCGCGGATGTCGACATGAGTGTTGATTTGACGCAAACCGGATTCCGCGCGATGACCCCACGATATGCCTCACCCGAACAGGTACGAAATCAGCCCATCACTACCGCCAGTGATGTTTATTCGCTGGGGGTTGTGCTGTACGAACTACTGACTGGCCGATATCCATATAAAACCTCGATGGATTCCGGACCCGAATTGGAACAGGCGGTTGTGACTCAGGAGCCAGAACGGCCATCCAGTGTTGTCCTTCGCCCTGCGCGAAAGGAACTTTCCCCGATCGGAGACCAGATCTCAACCAAGAAACTCCAGCGTCAGCTTCGCGGTGACCTCGACACCATCTGCATGGCCGCGTTACGCAAAGATCTGACAAGGCGGTATCAGACCGCTCGCCAATTGACAGATGACATTCGCCGCTATTTGGATGGATGGCCGATCGAGGCCCGCATGGACTCCGTCCCGTATATGGTGGGCAAGTTTGTGCGCAGACATCGACCGATCGTCTTCGCCTCAATTCTGGCAATCGTAGCCATCGCGGTGACGATCGGCTTCTATACCAATCGACTTGCCAGCGAGCGCGACAAAGCTCGTCTTGAAGCACGGAAATCCCGGGAGATCGCCAAATTCCTCACCGGCATCTTTGAAGTATCCGACCCGAATGAATCGCGCGGTACCGATGTAACCGCCAGGGAACTGCTCGATACCGCCATCACTCGACTCCGCACCGAGTTGAAAAATCAGCCGGCCGTAAAGGCGATGCTGCTTCGGCTGGCTGCTGACATTCTGTATAACCTCGGCCACATCCCCCAGTCGCGTGAGTTGGCATTCGAATCGGCCGAATTAAATCGAATCACCTTCGGGGAACACAATCTTGAGTATGCCGACAATCTGCTGCAGTTGACGCTCATCCTTGATGACGCCGGCGAACGTGACTCCGCTTTGTCCGTTGCGCGAAAAGCGTTAAGTATTGTCAGAGACATTTATCCCGATCGAGACACCAACGTGGCCAACATGCAGGTCAGTCTGGGACACGTGTACCGACATCTTGGTAACTTTGATTCTGCTGAAGTTTACTATCGAGCAGGCCTGGAGACTCAGCGTGAACTCGAGGGAGATACCGCAACCGCCGTCGGAAACACACTCAATCATCTTGGAAGACTCTACTATCAGCGCGGAGAATATGCCAAAGCCGAACCAATCGTCCGCGAGGCAATTGCCACACTCATCAATGTCTTTGGACGTGAAGACCATTTTGAAGTGATCGCTTCCAGGGGAAATCTTGGAGCTATCCTCATGGCGCAGGAGCGCTATGCCGAAGCTGAATCCGTTTTTGTACGCAATCGCGCCCTGCTCGCCAGTATGGTTGGGACCGACCACACCTATTACGGCGGAATGACCACCCAGTTGGCCAGTGCAGTGTATATGCAAGGGCGTATCGAAGAGGCACATGCGCTCTATCTTGAGGCCCTGGATCTGGCGCGAAAGTACCTGCCGGAAGAACACCAGGGATATATCTCTGTGCTTCTTGGATTGGGACGGCTTCTCACCGAACACGGGGACTTCCGCGATGCCGAGCCTTTTCTTCGACAGGCGCTGTCGATTCGACTGCGCACACTCCCGGCTGGTCACTGGCACATCGCGGGAGCCCAATCCTCGTTGGCTGATTGCCTCCGCAAGGCGAAAAGATTCGAGGAAGGTGCACCATTGGCACTTGAAGCTTACACCACTCTGATGGCAAATTTCGGATCAGACGACCCTCGCACCACTGGTGTACGAAAGAAACTCGAGTTGCTCTACAGCGATTGGGGAAAACCTATTCCTGAACTGGATTCTGTTCCTGCTTCGTGAACATACGGGCGGGCCTCCCTGGTCCCGCCCGCTTGGTTCTTCGCATCCCTATAACGCGTATTTGGTCAAAAGCGACGAAACAATCACCTCTCGCTCATCCTGAGTGACTGCGTGCGCGTATGCCCGGATCTCCGCCATCAACAGCGGATTGCCGTTCTGCGAACCAAGTCGCGCTCCCAGATATGAGATCAATGCGCTGGTCTTGCTGCCGTCCGTTCCCGCCGGAGTTGGGTCGTTGTTTACCCAGATCGACATTCCCTCACTCTGACTGAACCGGATAGTCACCACATTCCACAGATCAAGTGAGGCCGGCGAGATGGCATCCATGGTATAGTTCTGGTGCGACATCGTAAATCGGATGTTATCCCGGAAGCCCGCGGAGAGACTGGTTAACTGGCTTGTTCCGGTCCCGAAAAGAAACATTTCAGGATAGCTGATTGCTAACGCAGGAAGTCGTACCACTGCAAAGACGGTATAGTCAGATCCGGAAAATTTCACACCGGGGAACTGGAATTTCCCATCTACGGTTGTCAATCCACCGCGGAATCGCATGGCTGGGAGTTGCCCTCCCTTCAGTTGTGCCGCAAGATATTCGGCACCGTAAGCTTTGCTGGGTGGCACGGCGTTGTGCGTGGTATCTCCGAACGCATTGAGGAGTTTGCTGATATACCCGCTGTTGGCCCCGGTCCCTCGAACAAAATAGCGAGAATCATCCAGCCTATACCAAAGGATCGGATTCGGAATTGTCTCACTGATCATCACGCACTGATTGACATCATACTCGGTGGCCAGCCCGATCTTGACAATTTGTGATGGGTTCGCCAGGCTGCGTACAACATACGAAAGCGGGACGCCGGTGTTGATCATCCCGCCCTGCGCCAGAAACTGCTTGAGTGTGTTGAAATCGGTCGTGATCGCCGAGATGGCGGCCGAAGACTCGCCCCCCATGGCAAATGCCTTCACCCGAACATTCTCCAGGTCTTTCAGGTACGTCGCGTTCGCGTCAAGCGAACCACCCACCGTCGCGGCATTGAAAGATGCATCAATGGAGGCTGACATTTTCGTCAGTGAAGAAGTTGACTCAATCAATAGATAGAATATTCGTCCGTAGGTGACTGAAGAGATGAATGCGGCCGGATTCCCTGAACTGATGTATGGAGCCAGATCGGCAGGCGTGACCGTCGGATCAAAGATCTCATCGACCGAGGTCGGCAACTGATAGGCCATGGTGAAATATGATTGGACAAGGCGAACTACGTAGCGATTGTATTCTCGGTCCTGGCTGAAAGAGAGCGAAGTTCCCAATTCGCCCGTCAAATTCTCCACCCGCACGTTTAGGGAGAGCGCCAGTTGCTCGCGGGAACTGACTGATTCGTAATTGAATGAGAAACGCGCGGGGATAGTGTTGGAAGCCCTGGCGATGATATCATTCTGAGCTTCGGTGACATTGGCCAGATCCACCACCGGGATTGTTTCACTGGCCGATGGTGAGCCATTGAGGATCGTCATGACGATCGTCCCTCCGGCCCGCTTCACCGGTATCGGCGCCGGAGTCGCGCTGGTCAGACTGTTCCCCTGAAGCAAATTCCCCGGCCAGACAACTTCGGACAATGGATCGAATGTAGGGAAGTTATCCGGCGCCTCAACCACAGAATAGCGAGTCGTGGTGCAGAAGTACTGCTCGTTGTTCATGGTCTCGATGACGGTATCAGAACTGACAATTTCGTTCTTTTCCTGAACCGGAGCAAACGTCCCCCCCGCATTTATCGCGTTCTGAAACTGGCTATTGGTAGTCGGCGATTTGGTGGGGCTGTCCTTAGAGCAGCCGCCTCCCAACATCACACTCAGCAGTATCACTGCGAGTAGTGAGAGTGATTTCTTAATCTGCATGTCTCTATTCCTTTCAAACCGGAGTCGTAGGTGAACGCAACAACTCCGGCATGTATTTATTGGTTTAGTCTATCTTCTTGAATTCAGCTCGATCACCGTTGGCGCCTTCTTTGCCGCGACCATCTCCGCGTGCGCCACCAATCCCGGCGACTCCGAGCGTGAAGAAGTTATTCGTGCGAGTGGAGCTGCTGGCAGCCTCGACAATTCCAACCACCGGACCACCGCCACCGCATCCGCCATCTCCCCCGTTACCCCCCTTACCGCCGTTTCCACCACGTCCCCCCGCGCCACCATTGGCGTTGCCGGTTCCACCATTGGCACCCGAACCACCATTTTGACCAACTCCCCCTTTTCCGGAGTAGCCGCCATTACCGCCGTTACCGGTGGTGATACTGTTATTGGTAATGGTCGCCTCCGATCCGCCGCTCAGGATGATTCCGATTGAACCACCACCACCAAAACCACGGGCTCCTCCGAAACCGTATAGACCGCCAGCGCCGCCACCGCCGCCACTGCCCGAGCATGCTGCCCCTGTGCCACCGCCACCACCACCACCGCCGCCCCAGCCGTAGCCTCCGTTGTCGCCATTCAGACCATGAGCCGCCAAGTATGCCCCATTTGAGATGGAGCCAAAGCTCGTTCCGGCATTGCCGCTGAGCCCAGAATCTCCCGGATTCCCCGGCGATCCCGGCGAACCATTTGCGGCAAAGCCGCCCTTTGAGCCGCCATTCCCCCCACCATTCTCTCCATCCCAACCATTTGACCCGCCGTTTGCTCCACCGGACCGACCGCCCAATCCGCCATCGCGACCATAGCTGACGTCTCCGCCGGCCCCCCCAACTGCTCCTGAACAGATGAGTGCGAAGTAAGCCGCGGCGCCGGAATTGCCGCCATCCGCATTTCCCGTCCGATCAGTGGCATCGGTGCCGTTGCTTCCGTTCGCACCATTGCCGATCTCAAGTGCGTTCTGGTTGATAACAATGCCAAGGCTGTTGTGCAGACTGATACCCACAGAGCTCCCCGCGTTTGATGCACTATTGGCACTGCGTATGGTAAATCCCTCTATTGTCAGCTGATTGACATTAGCTCCAGTAATGGCATATTGTCCTCCCTGAATAATGGTCTCTACGGCCGCCAGATCCCTCTCCCAGCTGTCGGCTGTGAATCCACCATACATACTGACACCGTCCGCCAGGACCACAGAACCACTGTACACGCCTGCGGCGACATAAAGATCGCTCTGCGTAGATTGAGCTGCAGTCATGGCTGCCTGGATAGTTGCCTTGGGTAGGTCAAGTGTCCCGGGGTTTGCATCATTGCCGTTCTGGGAGACGAAAATCGCCTTGGACCCTTCTTCTGCAATGACAATGACAATTCGATCCGGGTCGCTCGCAGTCACGCCGTTTGAGACGACTAGATCGAAAATGACGGTGGTTACTTCAGCGGGAGCCGCAAATGACGGCTGTACTCCAGTGAGATTTCCTACCGATGGTCCCGCTACCTGAGTCCAGGCATAGGTCAGGGTGCCACCATCCGGATCGTTGCTCCCCGAACCATTGAGCGTTACGGAAGCTCCCTGGGTGACAACCTGAGTAGCACCAGCGTCAGCCGTGGGAAGGCTCGCAACGCTGAACGAAAAGTCATAGTTACTCGCGAGTGATTTCCCCTGAGTATCCGCGATTTCAGTCGTCAACGTTACGGCATACTGCACCCCTTGATTGAAGGGAGTCGAGGGAGTGAACGTCACCACCGAACCATTCACCGTCCGGATTCCCGTTGCATTGGCGACAACGAACGATGTTGCCGTCACAGTGGAAGGATCAACTGCTCTATTGAAAGTAACGGCGATAGAGCTACTCGGCGCCACAGAAGCGCCTCCAGTTGGTGTACTCGAAACGACTTCAAGCGGTGGATCCGGGATTGGACCCGTGCCACTCGGTGAACTCTCTTTGCTGCAACCGCCCACAAAAGCGAGCATAATCGCCAAAGCGAGCAGGCAGATTCCGACCCGCACCGGAAGGCTTTCCCGAAAGAGCGTCTTCTGGGTTTGGGATGATTGACATTTGGCTAGCCGGGAAAACATGGCTACCTCCTTCTGATTACAGATTGACAGTGTTAATTCTCGCTGTCAGTAATCGCGTAAAAGGGGAGCCAAAGTGATAACCACTCTTTTCAGTTTTTCCAGATATTTTTCGTTTGCAAGGTGATACAGGAATGGGCGAATTCTCTGGTGGCGCGTAATCGTTTATTCAGCAAAACCTTACACAACTCGACCAGGGCCGCCTGGAGGGGTTTCGCTAGACTGGTGACTTTCTACGCCGCATTCTCCTTCACTTTGTCGCAGAATGCGTCACGCTTCCTGCCATTTTGGGCCAACCCGATGTCTCAAGGTTCTAGTTTGGACTTTTATTCAGCAATAGGCAAGTGCCCTACCCACCGATGATCTCCTACCTGAGCCTACACTGAAATGACGCGAACATCCTGGCGGCAGCTCTCAGTTTGACTAACTTCCCAGTTCTCCTCAAAAGATCTCAAAGAAAGTCGCTTCGCCGGAAAATAAGAATGGACAGTCCACTCTGCGTTAAGTTATATTGGAATTGCACCCACGGTTTTTCGATTCTGACTCCCCCGAATAGTGGGGGGGGTGGAATGTCGCAGCAACCTAGCCGCAACGTCCCTCGGAAGAGGAGGTTGATTTGTTCGGCTCTGGGGTGAACTCCCTCTTTATCACTCATTCATCAATAACCATCAAGAGAGGTTTCACATGAAAAGGCTACTATTGCTGTTGTGTATGTTGGCCGCAATCTCGGCATTTTATGGTTGCTCAGATAATTCGCCGGTCACTGGACCCGATGAAGGGGCTAACACGCCCGGTACGCTGGTTCAACGCCCGGAATTCGTCGATAACCGTCCCGAAGCAGTGAAACTTTCATTTACCAAGTTTGGTATCGTTTCTGAAACCGTCGACCGTGAGGACCCACCGGCAATCTCAGCCGCCGATCCTAACCCGACTCCGGCCCACAAGTATGCGTATGTCATTGGCATCTCTGATTATGACGGCACGACTAACGATTTGACATATTGTGATGATGATGCCCGCGATGTCATTGCATTCTTGACGAGCCAGGGATTCACTGTGCGCAGTGACATTGACTACAGCGCATCTTCAGCCAATATCCAAGCCGGACTGATCTGGCTTCGTGATGCCGCCGTAGCCGGCGACGAGATAGCTTTCTTCTATTCCGGTCATGGCACCAAGATTCGCCCGACCGGTGGTTCGAGCATTATCTCGCGTGACCTGTACTACCTGACCCACACCTATGTCATGGGGTATCTCAATGCGGCCGCCTGCACCAAGAAGACCATCAATCTTGATGCCTGTGTGATCGGCGACTTCCTTGCTGACTGCAAAACCGGCACAGTACTCTCCACCGCGTCAGTCTCAAAATACTCCTACGATGCACCTGACCTGCAGAATGGCGCCTGGACCTATTATTTCCTTTACGGTGCCACGAACGGGGGCTTGATATATAATGAAGCAATTTCCACCTATGCCGAAGTGAACATGAAAGCATGGGCAACGGCAAATAAACTCAAAGTTGATCCATCGCATAAGGATCTGTATACCGGCGATCTGGATATCTAATTCCTACCGGAACACGACCGAGTGATGCATGCCCGTTTCCCCGAAAGCGGGCATGCTATTTCTCTGGCGGTATTCACAATACCCCGTGGTAGCCGCTGGCCAAATGGCGGATCGCCCAGGTACTGCGTCCTCGGTTAACTTTTCTCCCCAAAGTGGAACGGATTGGCCGCCCAATATCCTCTGTTGATCAGGAATCTGAAAAGCAGTGTCAACGGCTGGCACAAAGATTGCGGGTTCCAGGCTGTGGGTGCAACACAGCGGAAGCCGGGCGCGCGCCCGGCTTGCCTTTTTTGAGAACAATTTAGTATTCGCCTTTCAGCTTCGATCCGCCATCGTCCACGCGAATCCTCCCATCAAGTTTTCTCATTCGGATATCAGGTAGTCTTGGAATATTCACGGAAAGGAGGACAATGGATGCTTTGGAATAACGGTCTCCGTTGCAGTCCACCTGAAGATTCAATCTGTCTTGGGCTAAAAGAGAAACCGGGCCAGTAGTGGCTGGCCCGGTCTTGCGGTTCGAACTTGCCCGTGCAAGTCCAAGGTAACGTACCCTTCCTCACTCAAAGAAGAACCGGGTCTTACATCTTCTGCATCTCGGCTACTTTCCAGACTTCCTCTTCGTAAGGCTGGATCTTGACCGTGACTGCATCACCCACCAGAAAATCTTCCAGCGTCAATGCCTCACCTGCCGCATCAAGAAGCTTCGCTCCGGGACAGACCCAACCCTGGATCGTCTGATCGGTAAAGGTGATGTTACGGGTAGTATAGTCAACGGTTGCAATGGTCGTCTCGAACTGAGTGCAATCAGCCTTGGGCTCGCAATTGGCGATCTTTATCTGAACTGCAAGAAGCGTCGTCGGATCTACCATGATCGCCTTAACCTCGACAACGTCACCTTCCGTAAGGTCGGAGAGGGTGAAGTAGACGCGGTGATCGACAGCGTTCCCCTTACCATCCGGGCTGTATTTGGCCGCTGCCGGTTGTGTCTCTTCCATTTCCGGCTGGCCTTTCCACTCCTTAGTGACGCCAAAGATCAGAGTGTTTTCGTCCACCAGGATAATGTCAGACTTGCCGGCGACGGTAAATTGGCCGAGTGCGTAGTCAATGGTCACGATCGTATCGCGGAAAGCAACATCATACTTCTCGCCTTCGGAGCAGATCCGAATACGCGTGGCATAGACATTCCCGTCCTGATTGCGATCGCCATGTACTTCAGCGGAATCGCCTGGCTGAATGTCCTCAAACGGGATCGGCGATTCATTGTTATTGTGGAAGCGCGTGACCTGGCAATTCTGCAGAGCTATGACCGTGTCCGGGATCCCGGCAAAAGTCAGCATCCGACGAATCTGGTCCACCGTTTCAACGCGGGCTTTTAATTGCTGTTCACCAACAGCGGCCGCGAATGCGACTTGAGAATCAAAACTCTGATCAGTTGAGTTCGAAGAAATTGAGTCGACCGGCGACTTGTTGCAGCCGACGACCACCAGCAACAGCAGCGCCGCGCTCGCCACCATCATGCGGATCCATTGTGATTTCATAAATTCATCCTCCAGGAAGATGGTTAGTGTGCCCAGCAGTTATGTTTATCTATCCTGTACCGATCAGCAGAGCGTTGGATGGTTCGAATCGTTCAATAATTGGCGAGAAAAATGGGCTGACCTGTCCATATGCATAAAAAAACCGGAGTCTGCTGGGGACCCCGGCTGGTAAGAAAGTCGCGGCTACTCCGCGACTACGGACAGGAAAGCGGTTGTCCCATGGTCACATGGGCTATGATGATCGAGAGGTCGGTCAGGTCGACCCGACCTGAACAATCGAGATCGGCGGTGGCAGTAGCCGGCGTTTCCACATACCCGGTCAGGAAAGCGACCATGATGGAAAGATCCGACAGGTCTGAGAGACCATCACCTGACAAGTCGCCAAGTACCGCGACTCGCAGGAAATTCAGTGCAGCAAGCGGGTCAAGTAAACCCGAGCCAAGGAGTCCGACATATTCAGGATTTAAACTGTCGATATTTCGAGCGGAAGCCATTAACGCAGTGTCGAGTTGGTCAATTGTATACTCCGGATGTTCCTCCAGTACCAGCGCCGCTACTCCCGCGACAAACGGAACTGCAAAGCTCGTCCCATTCCACCAGGCATAGATCGAATCAGGGTATGGACCATACACCATTGTACCAGGAGCGCATAGATCGACCTTGGTCCCGTAGTTGGAGAAATCTGCCTTGAGACCTGCCGAGTCAACTGCCGCAATCGCCAGGCAATAGGTTCGCTCTGCAGGGAACGGGAAGATACTGCCGAGGTCGGTGGAATCATTTCCGGCTGAGGTTACCACCAGTACATTGTTCTGGTGAGCCAGTTTGAGCGCCTCATCCAGGGCATCATGAAACCCGACCATTCCCAAACTCAGACTGATGATCCGACAACTGTCAGTGACCGCCTGCAAAACCGCATCGGCAATCGAATACCCATCTCCCATACCGGATGAGTCAAGCACGCGGTACACCATGATATCTGCCTGTGGAGCTACAAGCTTGAGTATACCGGCAATGAATGTGCCGTGGCCGGACATCGCACCACCGGGTATATCAGTCGGATCAATATCACCATCGACAAAGTCCCATCTTGGGACCACCAGCCCCGGAGTGCGATCAAACTCCGGATGTTCAAAATCAACTCCAACATCGAGGAGGGCTATCCTGACCCCGTCACCCGTGCTGATTGTCTGAGCCGCGGTAAGACTCAGGGTCGTTGCTGATAGTTGCGTCGCAATGTCACTGCTGAAATTCTGATCCAGGAATGGTGAACTACTTTGTAGGCCCTCGGGTACAGACAAAAGAAAGTTGGGATTACAGAAAAGTACCCCTTCCATTTGAGCGATTTGCACCGCCAGCGATTCAGCATCACCACCCGCAGGAATATTCAACAAATAGCAGTCGGTGCTCTGCTGATGACTTTTGACACTGGTTCCAAACTCGGCATTAATAGAGTCAATACTGAACCCCGGCAAGAGTTTACAAATCACCTCGTTCGGTTTAAAGCGAATGTGATCCGGCGGGCCTTCCTGAGACTCGGCCGTCTGCGCTCCAATGATCAGAGCGCAGAGAAGGATTAGAATCAGACGGTACTTCATGCCGACCTCCAGGTAGAGTCTGCGCCATAGACGGCAAACGCCGACCAGTGTGTGGCAGACGGATTGTGCTCTCGCACTAATTGAGAAGCCTGGGCGGCGGAATCACTCGCCGAGGCACCGGAGAAATATCTATGGTAAAACGTACTCATCCAGAGTGCAGTTGACCGATCACTCACCGGCCATCGTGCGGCCACCACGGTTCTAGCTCCCATCTCCAGAAGCGATCGGACAATACCGGTCGGCTCCTCGCCCGGCAACGCCACTTGTTCAGCGCACCGACAGGCCGCCAGAGTTACCAATCCAACCTCACATTGCTTCAATCGAAAGTCGGCGGCAAAAAGCGGGCCATCTTCCAGCATGAGGAAGGAATAGAAAGGATTGTCTGCTCGAAGTTCCGCATGGCCGATAAAGTGCCACAGGCCGGAAGTCCCATGCGACGGCCAATCTGCCCTTCGGCACGGATCAACGATGGTAAATGATGACTTCGCTTGTTCCCGAAGTGAAGTTACTTCTTCCTGGACGAACTGAAGGTCCGCTGCTGGACCGCAGAAT
Organism: bacterium; assembly: GCA_016708025.1. NCBI lineage: Bacteria > bacterium. The sequence continues at coordinate 413,514 of JADJGQ010000003.1, forward strand.
ATGGTCCCTGATTGATCGCTTACCGCGACCCGATTGGCGCCATGGAAGTGACGGAGACTTGGTGAAACCAGGAAATTGAGGTGTTCTCCCAGTAGACCGCCGCCGTTCTGCAGAGCCGACCACGGAACATTGGCCAACTCGCCATCAGGCAACACTAACACCTTTTGATGTTCTGAGCTAACCTCCAGAGGCGCCCAGAGCCAGTCTCCAAGATCTTTCCATAATTGCGACTCGGCATGCAGCGAAGAGGCCGGATCGATCTGCTGGCGGTATAACTCCCCTTCCAGCAGAAACCGCCATCGTTCCATATTGGCGGATAGGCGACTGACTCCCTGCTCAAAGCGGATCGAACGTGCCTTTCCGTCCTCGTGGACTATCGCCACAATATCCGCGTCATCTATGTGATACTGTACAATGGGAAACTGAGAAGAAGTGGTGGCAAAAAGAGCGCTGATCTGTTCGATCGAATTGTCCGCGCCGGTACTTGATGTATTCTCGATTCGAGCCAATGATTCACGAGCCTGCTGTTGCAAGCGGCCGATCTGCCGGCTTGCAGCTCCAGAAAGCGATTCACCGCGAACGCGGGTGTCGCTGGATTGGCGCACTACAAACGATATCTGCTGGGCGAGAGCCGACAGACTCTCTTCCACCTGTCTGCGACCGGAGTGGGACAATTCTCGAAGCGGAGCCCACAGCCCGACTGTTCGAAATCGCTCTGACCAGCATGCAGCCAGCATCGGATCGGATTTCAGGTAGCGATTGACCAGCCTGGTGTGTGGTGCAGTTTCACGTCGCGCAAAAGTCGTACGTAATTCCACCGGCGGAAGTTGAGCGCGCACAGAATCGAGGCGATCGGCAGCGCGACTCCAGCAAGCCTCCGCCTCAGCCAGCCGTCCACTATCAAAGGCTCTATCTCCGAGTGAGGTTTGCCAGAAAGAGTACAATTGCGGTACAAAGCGGACCGCCTGATTCTGACGAAGATCACGTAGCAATGTGGCTGACACCTGCGTCGACCAATGCAATTGCTTCAGGTCACCCAGTGCTTTCCAGTACGGGAGCTGACTTTTACTAAACCAGCGACGGGCCGTCAGAAGGTTGGCTTTCCCCTTCTTGGTCGATGGCCCATCCAGTTCAGCGGCCAGCAAATAAACGGCCCCCAGAAACCCGGCATTACTGTCTTGAAGGAATCCAGTCAAAGCACGTCTCAGTGCGGCTCGTGACTCCGGCATGTTCTTTACCGCAAAAGCCGCCTGCGCGCGAAAGAGCGCTGCCTTGGATGATTCATATCGCAGTTTGAGGTTTCCAAATAGTCGCTCGCTTTGTCTCGCCGCTTCCATTGCTTCGGAATACATGGCGAGATTGAGATACGCCTCTGCGCGATCTAATGAGCAGAGCGCTTCCCCCTTTGGATTGCCGGCTTCGCGGTACTGCAGCTCACAGTTGGTGAGCCCGAGCAAGGCAGAATGTAATTCGCCGCGCAACATCTTCAGCCAGGCCTGCCCGTAGCGAACGTCGCAGGCATCGACCAGGTATCCTTCTTTTTCCCACAATTCCAGCGCCGATTGATAGACCTTCTCTGCCGTATCCAGATCAAACAACTGGACCAGCGTGTTGGCACGATTGTAATAGCACCGAGCGGTGGCCGCATGATTTGGCGTTTTTTCGAAATACTGCGACGACAGATGATAGAGATGCTCCGCTTCCCGATGGCGATCCTGACGATGCAGTAGATTGCCGTAATTCACCTGTGATTGTGCAAGATCCGATTCTGCGGAAAGCTTTCGAAAGGTTGTGATGGATCGCAGGGCCGCCCGTCGAGAACGATCGAAATCCCCGAGGTACATATATACATCTATTAGAGCCCGGTCAATGCGCGAGCGCACCAACGGGTCGTGCCTGGCCAGAACTCTCGCCTTTTGATACGCCTTCAGCGCATCAGCGTATGAGCCGCTCATATGAGTTAACCGGGCCAGAGCCCTCCACGAAGCCAATTGCATTTCTGACCCAAAGCTGGCCGATCGACGCGAAAACTGGCGTGCCTGGGCCAGTCCCTTCTTGATCGAAACACGCGTAGTCGCCCCAATGGCACGGTCGCACCACAACGCCAGCTCGCGCTCATTGAGCGCGCCCGTTCGACCTGTCTTGAGAAACTGAACTGCTGTATCTAAGGCTTTGGCATCTTCCACGATAACTCCGGTGCCTCTAAGACCAAATTGCCTGCCGTCAGGATTAATGACCGCGGTGGCGTCTTGGACGACCATTGGAAGAAACCGTCTCCGTCCGGCTGCATTCTGTTGCCGCCGACCTCCAGTCGGCACTCATCAAGCGATGTCCCAGCCGCTTGCGCGACAAAGGACCACTGATGCGCTTTCTTTTCGGCGCGGATCTCCAGAATGATCGGTGATGCTTCAAGTCGAAGTCGCCGCTGGGTCAGCGGGGCTGTGCCACGAACACCGGCGGGAGCCGGTAGGGCCCAGGAGTCAAACGTTAGTTCAGCGATCACCCGTCCAACTCGTTCTGCCAGTGACGGCTGACTTGATGCAAGCGAGATCGCCTTGTTTACCCATGCTGTCGGAGGCTCTGGAAGTGCGATCCTCCCTGCCATCCGATAGTGGGTCAGCAATCCCAGTTCGATCCGGCACTGCTCGCAGCTGTCGAGGTGGGTCAGATCGTATCCTGGTTTCCCCTGCGCAACTTCAAGCAACTCTTGTCTCGTTAAATGTCGGTTGGTCATTGGTCTCCTTCCGCTCTGACAAGCAGAGTCACTTACGGGCAGTTCCGTTCCTGCTCGAATCCTAAATCGGACAAAAGTTGCCGTAGTTTCTCCAGGCAACGTCGACGCTTCGCCCCGAGCGTGTTGGGCGCTAAGCCCATTTCTGCCGCGATCTGGTCGTAGCTGTAGTCTGAGTCGGCGAAGAAGAAGAGAGAAAGTAACTTATTGCATGGTTGGTCGATCTGTCGCAGAGCTTCTTCAAGCTGGGCCTGAAGCTCAAGCTCCTCCATGACTTTGTCCGGGAGGGCTTGGGTATCCTGCATTTCGGTGGCCGGTTCAGCGTCAGCATACCGGCGCCCCATCCGTTGAAGATGCATCGCTTCTCGTCGGGCCGTCGTAATGAGCCAGGAAGAGATGCGAGAGGGATCATCCAATCTATGGCGATGCTGAAAAAGTTGAGACCAGGTTTGTTGGAAACAGTCGGCTGAATCGGACTGCGAAAGGCCCATGAAGCTGCAGATCGAGTAAACCAGCGCCTTATATCGTAAGACAAGAACCTTCCACGCCGCCTGATCGCCGGCTTGTATCTCGCGCCATAACTCAACATCGCTCTTTGTCTTCATGGTCAACATAATCCACAGTTGTGCACAATCGTAAGCTAACTGAAAAGACGAAGATGACAAGCGCGAAATCACTCTCTCCCCGGCCGGAGTAACGTCCTGTTCAAGAGTTGTACACAATAGTGAAGTTTTTCGGAACGAAACTGGAGTCTCTTATCTCTGCTCATCATATGAGTTTCGGTCAATCAGGTAGATCATAACGGTATCCACTGATACACAGGAAGGGAGGTTACCGGCGAACACCTGACGGTATAGACGGGGTCTCGTCTGCCTGGCTGGATCTGTCTTCTGCAGCTCGGACCAGTGACTTCGGGATTCCCAAAACTCACTCAATTGCTAGCATCATAGGAAGGATCACGCTATGAGACGCACGCGTCTTACTATCCTCACAGTGGCCTTTTTGACCATGGTCGCGACCATGTCTTTCTTCTGGATCGGTTGCCAGCAAGAACCGACCTCATCACAGATCTCCACCGCCGGCAATCTGCCGGGTGACCCGGTAGCCATAGCAAAAGTCATGGTGATCCAGGATCGGATCACCGATGAACTGCTTTCTGTCCCTAATGTTGTCGGGACGGGAACCACCCTAGACGCCGAGGGGAATCCGGTGATCGTCGTTTACACGACCGGACCGCTGACCTCTGTCGGCAAGATCGCCTCCGAATATGACGGTGTTCCGGTGATGTTCGAAGAGACCGGCCCGATCACTGCCTTTGGCCTGACCGGAAACTACCGACCGGTCCCGATCGGCGTTTCGATCGGCAATGTCGGCGAGTGCGCCGCAGGCACGCTTGGCTGTGTTGTCTACAAAGGCTCAACACCATATATCCTCAGCAACAACCATGTATTGGCGAGAGAAAATTACGCCGCCATTGGCGAGGATATCAATCAACCTGGTCTGTATGACACGAAATGCGCCCTCAATACCGCTGACAAGATCGCGGATCTATCCGACTTTGAGCCGATCAAATTCGATGGATCTGATAATTATATAGATGCTGCCATCGCGCAGTTCTCGACCACCAACTTCACGTGCGCTACTCTTTCCACCTACTACGGCTTGCCCGGTGCCACTATCGTAACGCCGGCCGTCGGGCTTGCAATTAAGAAAGTTGGACGCACAACATCATTAACCACGGGGACCATCACCGCGATCAACGTGACTGTCAATGTCGGTTACACCCATGGCACCGGCAAGTTCGTTGGACAGTTCATGACTTCCACGAAATTCACGAAGTCCGGTGACTCCGGTTCTCTGGTGGTGACTAACAATACCAGCGAAAATCCAGTCGGACTTTTGTTTGCCGGAACCAAGACGGGCCAGGCGATCTGTAATCCCATTGGCACAGTCCTGTCTCGCTTCTCGGCGACCATCTGTACGCAATAAGCCCCCTGTTTGTCATTCTTTCCACGGCGGGAGTTCTCCCCTCCCGCCCCCGCTTTAGTCGCCGCAGATAGTTCAATCCTGAGCGAACATCTGCGGCGACATTCTTTCTCCAATCGATTGAGATCGGATAGATGCGTTGCCCATCATAACTTTTTCTGTACACGGACGAGATAGATTACTCAGACTGTCATTTCCAACCATTGTTTTGATTCCCGTGGTACTGCCCTGGATTGTCACATTTCGGCCCAATCCTTCCAACGCCCCTTGCATTTTTTCTGACTGATGACCTAATTGACTTCGATAGTCCACGTGTACTACTGGAGGTTAGAATGTCGTCGCAACAGCCTGAAGGATTTCTCGCTACTCCCACGACCACCAACGGAACCGCGGTACTGGTTCTGCATGCTTGGTGGGGGTTGAATGACACGATGAGAACCTTCTGCAATCGCCTGGCTAAGCACGGTTTTGTCGCATTTGCCCCGGATCTGTATCATGGCAAGCTGGCCGAGACCATTGCCGATGCTGAGTCGCTGAGTAGTGCGCTCGATGCTGATCAAGCGAGGATCGACATTCGTGAGGCTATTCACTACTTGTTGCAGCAGACTAATCGACCGGACAGGGGCTTGGCCGTGATCGGATTCTCTCTTGGCGCCTTCTTCGCATTAGAGCTGTCGGAAAGAGAACCAGAAGCAATTGAGTCCGTTGTCGTTTTTTATGGGACGCGACCGGGAGACTATTGCGGCGCGAAAGCAAACTATCTCGGCCACTTTGCAGTAACTGACGAGTTCGAACCAAGCACGGAAGTCCACAATCTGGAATCATCTCTGCGCAATGCAGGTCGACCGGTCTCCTTCTATCACTATCCCGGAACAGGACATTGGTTCTTTGAACCTGACCGCATACAAGCGTATGATCAGCCGGCGGCCGACTTGGCATGGGAACGAACCCTCTCCTTCCTCCTCAATCCCGCCAACTCCTAGCAAAATGCTTTCCGAGGTTTCTCTTGATATCTCGGGTTTTGCGGGCCGACATTGCCCATGGAAAGAGAGAAATGGCTCCGGAATCATTCTTCTCTGGGACTCAGCAGGTAGCGCTAACTTGGTTAAATTCAGCCCATTTTTACATACAACAAGTATCGCCGTTATATTGGCTTATGTAGGGCCAGTGTGCCAAATGCAAGTGATTACCCTGCAGATCATTGCCCCCGGGATTCAGGTATACTCAAATCGTGCATTTTTATTGATGCGGAACCATCTCCCTGCCGATATAAGCTATAAATAGTCCTGAATATTCACCCATTTGATTCAGGACCTTAACTGCTTGCAACATCACTATTTTTGCTAGTACAATCAGAAGGACGATGAATGCATTTGTTGGCGCGGGAAACAATGTCTATCAGTCAGTCAGTTGAAGTCTCCGAAAAAAAGCCACCTTCGAGACGTTTGCTTCTCTGGTCATGCTACGTGATCGCGATTGCGGCCATCACCTGGCTGATTGTCGATGGTTACTCGTATTACTCAACGCCATACATCGAACGGCCGCATCATCCGGACTATCGAGTATTCAGACCTGCCGGCAGCCGGGGATTGCTGTACGGATATCTCGGCGCGGCAATGATGATTGTGATGCTGATCTATTCTTTGCGGAAACGATTCCGTTTTCTCGAGGGACTTAGCTCGCTTCAGTCCATGCTTCATTTTCATATCTTCCTGGGAATCATGGGACCACTCTTCATAGTGCTGCATACCTCTTTCAAAGTGCAGGGGCTCGTGGCGGTAAGTTTCTGGTCGATGGTTGCGGTTGCCGCCAGCGGTTTCCTGGGGCGCTATTTGTATCAACAGATCCCGCGCAATATCATTGGTTCCGAGCTGACGCTTCAGGAGTTAGAGAAGATCAAGGCAGACAAAACCACGCAACTCAAATTACGCTTTCAGCTTGATGACCGTGCAGTGGATAAACTCGAGAATGTGACGACTCGGTTTGCCAGCGGCTTCTCAGGTGGGTCCGCGAAGGCGGTACTGCTGTTGTTGACCGATGACCTGTTCCGTTTTCTGGCGCGCCGACGTTTCATGCGAGATGTCATGCGCGCCGTTCCGCTTCCACGCCGGGAACTTCGCGAATTCACCCGACTGGCTTTCGAACGCGCATTGCTCCTCAGACGTGTCAATCTGCTGAGTCAGATCCAGCAGATCTTCCACTACTGGCACGTCATCCACAAACCGTTTGCGATCATCATGTACCTGATCATGCTGGTACATATTGGAGTCGCTATCTGGACAGGATACGGCTGGGCATGGTAAGAGCGATCTTCATATCTGCTTACGTGTTGATCTTCGTAAGCGTTGCCCAGGCACAGTTGTCACCGGGCGACCTCCATCGTGTGCATGCTGCGCTCGAAGGAGTGGAGAACTGCACCAAGTGCCATGGCGGAGATCATGAACTGGTTCCGGATAACTGCCTTGCCTGCCACGGACGGATCAAGGATCAGCGCGAATCAGGGAAAGGTCTCCATAGCCGATCTGAGTACCAGGACTGTCAGAATTGCCATGTCGAACATCAAGGTCGAGATTTCGACCTGATCCACTGGAAAGATGGCGAGAAAGCTTTCGACCATGCACTCACTGGCTTTATCCTCAAGGAAAAGCATGCCGGTTTGGATTGTCGGAAATGCCACAAGCCCGCGTTTATCTCGGGACTTGCACTCGGAGAGAATGAGCAGCTTGATTCAAGCCGAACGTATCTCGGGCTGACGACCAACTGCGTCTCCTGTCATCGCGATGAACATCGCGGAGACCTTGGAGCTAACTGCACGAATTGCCATACGCAGACTGCCTGGAAGCCGGCCACTGGCTTTGATCACTCTCAATCCAAATTCCCGTTGACCGGAAAGCACATGACTGTCGCCTGCCTGAGGTGCCACCGACTAATGACGGACCGCCCACTTGCCGCCGACTTTGACTACCTGCAATATAAAGGGGTGCAGTTTGCCAACTGCGTCTCCTGCCATACCGATACACATGCCGGAAAACTTGGCGACAATTGCAGTTCCTGTCATAATACCGATGGTTGGCATCTGGTCAACACCGTCAATTTTGATCATAGCAAAACACGCTATCCGCTTGAAGGAAGACATGTGGCAGTGGCTTGCGCAAAGTGCCACCAGGCCGGCAACTCCAAGCAGGGTCTCAAATTTTCGGCCTGTCGCGATTGTCACTCCGACTTCCATCGAGGCGAGTTCGCCAAGCGTGCCTCCAAGGGAAATTGCGAGGAGTGCCACTCTGTACAGACATTCAGTCCGGCGCGATTCCTGATGGCCCAGCATGAACAGACTGAATATCCTCTCCGCGGCGCCCACCAGGCGGTCCCCTGTTTGGCCTGCCACCAGCGGTCGTCGGCAAGCGTACAGCCAGAATTGCGATTTGTTTTTGAATCAACGAAATGCCAGAATTGCCACAAGGACCCTCATCGCGGACAGGTCGACAAGCTGGTAGCGGCCAATGGATGCGAGACCTGTCACTCGGTCGACAAATGGAACCGGGTCAATTACGATCACTCAAAGAGCAATTTTGCACTTGAAGGTAAGCATGTGCAGGTTGCCTGCAACAAGTGCCATGCCGACCTGGCAAATACGAGCGACCGTTCATTGGTCAAATTCACCGGTATCCGCACAGACTGTCAGTCCTGTCATAAGGATATTCATAACGCCCAATTTGCTATCGATGGAGCCACTCCGTGCGTGCAGTGTCATACCGCCAAGGGATGGAAGCCGTCAACTTTCGATCATGCAAAAAGCCGTTTTGCTCTCGACGGCGCCCATCGGAATGTCGCCTGCGACAAGTGTCACCGTCCGGCGACCGATGGCTCCGCTACCTGGGTTACCTATAAGCCGCTTGAAATGACCTGTGCCTCCTGTCATGGCACTGCCAATCCTGAAAGGAGTAAGCGTTCATGAGACGTTTCCTCGTTATACCAGCGTTGATTCTGCTGTTGATCGGCAGTGTCATTCTGAGCCAATCGACGGTGAAGAACCCCCACGGACAGCTTAAGTGGGATTGTCAGGATTGCCATACGACCGACTCATGGTCGCAGATGCGCGACTCGCTCGCCTTCGACCATGCCGCCACCGGCTTTCAGTTGGTGGGAGCGCATGCATCTGCACAGTGTATCGGTTGTCACAAGGATCCGGTTTTCAATCATGTCGGTGTCAATTGTATTGATTGTCATGCCGACCATCATGCCGGTCAATTGGGACAAGATTGTCAAAACTGCCATACGCCACGGGATTGGCAGAATCGTCGGAGTACGCTTGAATTACATGCGGCGAACGGTTTCCCGCTTACCGGTGCACATGCGGTCGCCGATTGCGAATCATGCCATCGAGGACATGTTCGTCAGGAGTATGCCGGAACACCGGTCGACTGTTATGACTGTCATGCCGCTGACTATGCCGCAACCGAAGAACCAAACCACGTGGCGGCTACTTTCCCTCTGGATTGTCGGACGTGCCACGAAGCTGCCTCGGCTAGTTGGCACTACGCATCCTACAACCATCCAGCCAGTTTCCCGCTGATCGGTGGTCACCAGGGAGTTGCCTGCATTTCCTGTCACCCGAGCGGTTATACTGGAACTTCAAGTGATTGCTATACGTGCCATAGTGCGGATTTTGCCTCCACCAGTGACCCTGACCACGAAACCGGTGGGTTCACTCATGATTGCACGCTCTGCCACACGATCAACGCGTGGGTGCCAGCCGAGTATGATCACAATGCCACCGCATTTCCGCTGACCGGCGCGCACCAGCAGACCGCCTGTGTCTCCTGTCACGCCACTCAATATGCCGGCACGCCGACAAATTGCTATGCCTGCCACCAGACTGATTATGATCAGACGACGGAACCGGATCACCAGTTTGCCCAGTTCGATCAAAACTGTACCACCTGTCACACTACTTCGTCATGGGATCCCTCGTCCTTTGATCATGCCAATACCGGGTTTGCACTGACCGGTCAGCATACCACGCTGATCTGTTCATCGTGCCACAGTACAGGCTTCACCGGTACTCCGGCCGGATGCTATGATTGCCATCAATCTGATTTTGAATCGGTAACCGATCCAAACCATGTAACCCAGGGATTCAGTCAGAATTGCACTGTCTGCCATACCACCAATGGATGGACACCGTCGTCTTTCAACCACGCCAACACGGCATTCCCTCTAACGGGAAAACATGTTGATGCTTCCTGTACGTCGTGTCACACTTCAGGATACGCCGGCACGCCGACTGATTGTTATAGTTGTCACCAGAGCAATTTCGAATCAACCGGTGATCCGAATCATGTGCAGGCAAACTTCAGTCATACCTGTACTGACTGTCACACTACCAGCGGATGGTCACCGGCAAACTTCAGTCACTCGGCGACCGCGTTCCCGTTGACCGGTGCACACGTTTCTGCTACCTGTGTCTCCTGTCATGCTTCGGGATATATCAATACGCCAGCTGATTGTTTCTCCTGTCACCAGACAGATTTTGAATCAGTGACCGATCCAAGCCATGTCACTAATAACTTTGACCACAACTGCACAAGCTGTCACTCTACGACTGCCTGGCAGCCGGCGACATTCGATCATAACACCACTACGTTCCCGCTGACCGGTCAACATATCACAGCGGCTTGCATTGCGTGCCATGCGAAATCATACAGCGGTACCTCCTCGGCCTGTCTTGCGTGTCATCAATCGGATTATGATGGGACCTCGGACCCAGTGCATGCAGCGGCCGGTTTCCCGACCACATGTCAAACCTGCCACACTACCAGTGGCTGGTCACCAGCCAATTGGGATCACGACGCACAATATTTCCCTATCACCACGGGGACTCATTCTCAAGTTTGGAATGATGACTGCACTACTTGCCATGTCAGTCCTTCATCGTATGCCGTATTCGAATGTATTCTCTGTCATGAGCATAATAACAAGAACGAGGTCGACGCTGATCATCAAGGCGAGAACGACTATCAGTATCTCAGCACCGCGTGCTACAACTGTCATCCACGGGGGCGCAATTGATAAAGAGAAATCTGATCATCTCCCTTGCGCTCTGGATAATGGCCGCCACGGCCTGGTCATCGGATAGCTTTGTCGTCAAGTATTTGTCGATGGAGCATGTCTATCTGGACGGCGGCGAATCCGATGGTCTGACTGTCGGGACACGCTTGAACGTCCTTGGGCCAAACGGTGTCAAGGCGGAGCTTGAAGTTGTTTATGTTGCCGCCCATTCGGCATCCTGCAAAGTGATCGGCAGGATCGACCTGGTACAGGTCGGCGATAAGGTTGCATTGCAGTCGCCGCTGGTGCGAGATACTGTCGTTGTAGCTGATAGCACGCCGGTGGCAACTCCGGATCCGATTCAAACCTCGCCCCAGCCGAAGGTGACTCGCCCCAGGAGAGAGCCCTCCCCGGTGACCGGAAACATCTCGCTGGTTTTCTATCATTATAATGACGACACCGAGCCAAATCTCGATTTCACCCAGGCAACCACCCGGATGTCTCTGAAAGCCCGTCGCCTTTTCGGACAGGAGCTTACGTTGACAGTTCGCGGACGTGGCCGCTTCGACAAACGGGTCAGATCATTCAGTTCTGGGTTGGATGACCAGGATTGGACGAATCGAATCTGGGAGTTCTCTCTCAGCTACGATGACCCATCCTCACCAGTGGCAGCAACTTTTGGCCGGATCCTCCCGCGTCGGGTAGGTGCGATCGGATACCTCGACGGTGCATTGGTCGAAACCAGATTTGCCCGGTCTCTTCGAGTAGGCTTGTTCGGAGGAGCCAGTCCGGATTGGATGTATGATGACCAGCGGCTCTCCCTCACTCGGACGGGCGGGTATCTGGCTCTGATCACCGGTACACCAACCACAGCTACCCTCGAACAGGCCGTTGGCCTGGTTGGGGAATACCATGCCGGTGAGGTCAATCGTGAATATCTGCTCCTTCAGGGACGTTTCGCCAGAGGAAGCCGATTCGGTATCAGTCACTCAGCAGAATTTGATATCAACCGCCAGTGGCGGAAGGAACGGGCTGGCAGTTCAGTCGAACTTTCCAATCTCAATATTAACAGCTGGATCCGGCCCTCGGATCGAGTACGACTCAGTGTCAGCTATGACAATCGCACCAACTATTGGACTTTTGATACCCGTTCCATGGTAGATAGTCTGTTTGATGATCACCTTCGCCAGGGAGTGCGCGGTCAGGTTGATATCAGCTTCCCCGGTCAGATATTCACCTCAGGCTCGGTTGGTTATCGCAAGCGAGAAGGCGATCCCGATCCGACTTTGTCGTATTCAGCCCATATTCGCAAAGCGAACGCCTTCACCAAGGGCCTCAGTCTTTCGCTTCAATATGCTGGGTTTGATGGCCCTACCACTCGCGGATCCAATTACTCTGTACGGGCCAATCGGACTTTTGGAGGACGTTACACGTTGGGGGCGGCTCTCGGAAACTACGTGTATGAGACCGATGGTCTGGCTGACAAGAGAACCAATCGCTGGTTCGAATTGAGTGGACAGGCTGATATCGCACGTCACTACTGGCTTGGAACGCAGTTCCTTACCGAATCAGGCGACGACCTGAAAGGTTACCGGATACAGTTCGAACTGGGATATCGCTTCTAAGAGGGTCGAAATGACCCCCAGAGTGTAAAACTACTATGCAGACTCTGTTGATATGGCTCGGCGTGATCGGTTTGGTGGCAGTCATCCTGCTTCCTTATCTTATCAAATTTCGCAAGAGCCGCGATCAATTTGCCAGGCGCAAGGAAGAAGCGCGCGCCATGGGGATAGATCGTCCGCGCGCGCAGTACCCGATGGTCGACAAGTCGCAGTGCATTGGTTGTGGCGCCTGTGTAAAAGCCTGCCCGGAAGGAGACGTGCTTGGCGTCGTCTGGGGAGTGGCCGAAGTGATCAATGGCGAGCGGTGTGTCGGGCATGGCTATTGCGAAGTCGCCTGCCCAGTCGGCGCTCTCAAGGTCGGGTTGGGTGATATCAAGACTCGACCGGATATCCCGATTATGTCCTCGGTCAACGAAACATCCGTGCCCGGCCTTTTTATCGCCGGTGAACTGGGTGGCCTCTCGCTCATCCGAAACGCGATCGGACAGGGACGGATGGTAGTGGATGAGATCGCTCGACGGATCGGCAAACCGACCAAGAGTGACTTATATGATGTCGTCATTGTCGGCGCCGGCCCGGCAGGCATCTCCGCCGCTTTGACCGCGATCCAACACAATCTTAGCTATCTCTTGCTCGATGAACGAGAGATCGGCGGTACGATCCTGCAATACCCGCGACGGAAACTGGTCATGACCCAGCCGGTGGAATTGCCCTTGTATGGCTGGCTGTCGCAGGATGAATACTCCAAAGAAGCTCTGGTTCAGACATGGCAGGAGATCACCGACCGATTCCATTTAAATGCCTGCTCTGGACATCGGGTCGAGTCGGTCCGCACAGTCAATAGCTACTTCGACATCCGGACTGACCAGGCGCAATATACGGCTCGCTTTGTTGTGCTAGCTATGGGACGACGAGGTACGCCACGCAAAATGGAAGTCCCCGGCGAAGATCTGCCGAAAGTCATGTACCAGTTGATCGATGCCCAGTCTTACACCAACAAGCATATGCTGGTAGTTGGCGGCGGTGACAGCGCAGTCGAGGCTGCGGTCGGACTTGCCAAACAGCCCGGCAACACGGTGACGATCTCTTATCGCAAGAATAGTTTCTTCAGAGTGAAAAAGAAGAACGAGGACGCGATCGGCAAGTTGTTGAGTTCGCGCGGGCTGACGGCGATGTTTGATTCGCAGGTGCTGGAGGTCCGTCCTGATTCCGTTCTCCTGCAAACTAAGTCAGGACCGATCGAACTTCTTAACGATTATATCATCGTGCAGATCGGCGGTATCCCTCCGTTTGACATGCTGAAGCAGATGGGAATCGCTTTCGGCGGCGAAACTCGCCCTATTGCCTGATCTATCCCCAGATAATTTGGAATCTTTTCAAGAGGCAGTCCCATCGCTCTTTGGCGAGCTGTGACGGGCCGGAGAAATTCCTTTTGATAGAGCCGAATTCGCTGCAATTTGAGCGAACCTACGGGGTAAGAGCTATCTGGTAGGAAAAGCAACCTGGATGCGAGTAGACACACCCTCTTCGGAGTCAACCTTGATCGTCGCCTGATGACTGGAAATGATCCGTGCGCAAGTCACCAACCCGTAACCATGACCATCTTCCTTGGTGGTAAAACGCTTGAGGAAAAGCTGATCGCGGATCTCGGCCGGCATACCGCAACCGTTGTCAGTCAACTCCAGAGTGACCGATCCTGAAACCGATGAAGTACTGACCGTGATCCGGCCCTCGAGACGATTCGCTTCGCGAATCGCATCGGCCGAATTATTGAAAAAGTTCATAAGCAACTGCGTGATCTGATCGGAGTCTGCTTCCACTGCCGGAAGGTGTGGGTCAAGCTCAACCGCAAAGGTGATCGCTTTGAATCGTCGTTGCACTTTGAGGAAAGTGACCACGTTGACTACCAGGTCATTAAGAGAGGTCGGTACACGCTGCGATTGACCCTTTTTGGTGTCCATTAACTCCAGACTGAATCGTTCCAGATGGCGGGCACTGTCGAGCACCCGATTGAGATAATTTTCAGTCTTGACTACATCACCTTTTTTGAGTGCGATCTGTGACAATTCAATACCGCCGTGGAGTACAGCCAGGACATTGCGGATCTCATGGGCGATCGAAGAGACCATCGAGCCGCGTTCAGCCAACTTCTCCAGATCCAGCAAGTGAGACTCTGTCTCGCGAGCCTGGGTAACATCGTCCAGATTCAGCACTTTATCCGTGCATTCTCCCGTATCGACTGATACACGCGAAGCCGACAGGCTATAAACACGTCCGGTTCGCCGATCCGGAACGGAACATGGTCCCGGCAGCGCAGCCGTCGGATCACTCAGGAACTGCCGAACAGCTCGCGGCAGATCGATATCGCTCAACAGCTCATCCACTTGCGGCTGTAGTGTGCTCTGCTCAGTATCTTCAGCAGGCGAATAACCGACAAGATTGCGGGCCGCCTGGTTCATGATCTTCAGCCGACCGGTACTATCGCAGACAAACACCGCCTGCGGTACATTGTCCAATAGCGACGCATACCATTGCTTCGTTGCCAACACATCTGACAAAAGGTATGAGTTTGTGATCAAGGGGATGACTGATGAAATTATCGCTTCCAGCCGCGATCTTTCCTCTGGTCCCAATGATTCGCCGGTATGCTTTTTCCCCACTCCCACAAAACCAAACACTCTTTGCTTATGTACCAGCGGTACAACAAGGCTCAGGTCGAAAGTACTCCGGAGACAACGGTACTTGGATTCGAGGGTCTCCGCATCATTTACGCAATTTCCAGTACAGGGCATCGCGACATCCTGCATGCAGGTCCAGCACCGATACGATTCATCTCTGGCCGTGGTCTTGGCCAAACGATCGAAAGTTCCTACCGCGTAGATGGAGGGGCGCGTGGAATCGACGCCCGAATGACGCATGATCGCCATCACTCCGGGAACTGCAAACTGCCCTGAGAGCGTCAGCAACAGCGAGCGGATCAAGGAACCAAAATCCGGATCTGCCGCAAATTGTGCCGACAGGTGGTGCAGCGCATCCAGAGCCAGCGCATCGCGCTCCGCCGTCTTTACGTTTGCACTGGTTACCAGCACAGCAGGTATCCCCTGTTACGATCTGACATCGTTATGCGGTAGCCTCCGTGAGAGTGAGTGCTTCCTCTACCGATCCCCGGATCGTGAAATAGGTGTCCAGATCGAGCACCTTAAGAACGTGGAACACTGTCGGCGATACATTGCAGAGGATCAGGTCCCCGCCTTGCTCCTTAAAGGAGTTGACCGTTCCCAGCAACGATCCAACGCCCGCCGAGGAGATGAACTCAAGGTTGACCATGTCGATGACTGCGAATCGGACCCCTCCCGCTCTGGCGGAAACGAGGGCTTCTACCATTTCACCGGCATTGTAATTGTCCAGCATGTTACCCGGAGAGATCACCGTAACCTGACCGGACAGCATTCGCCTGTCCATGCTTCATCCTTTCTTATCATGTTGACCATTGCTTGACTGTGGTACAGACATTGAATACCCCCCGGAACCGTTCGTAGATCACGCTGTCCGCGAGTTTCGCGATCATCGCCAACCCATACCCCCTTGTTCGGCGACTGGAGGCCGCCTCTTTGAGAACAACTTCCGGTCGGGGTGATGACGGATCGAACGGCACACCACTATCAATGAACTTGAGATTGATCTCGTTGCGATCACCGATCTTCGACAAAACCGCCGTCACAATTATCACTTCGCGTGAATCGAGTCCGGCATGATTGAGTATATTCGTGGCCACTTCATAAAAGACCGTCCGGACATCCATAGCCACTCGGTCGGGCATCTCCGAGATCTTCAGGAACCCTTCGAATCTGCTCAGTGCCTCGCGGACGGATTCACCATCCGCGGCGATGACATCGGCAAACCCGCGCGACCAGTCTGAGACTTTGAAGGGGAAGAACTCCTCGAGATCCATCAGTCTCAACACGCGGAGTATATCAGGTCGTAAGGAGGTCAGGCGAAGGGCGACTCCGCTTTCTTCACACCGTTCCCGTGCCCGCCACATCAGTCGGATATGTCCCGAGTAAACCAGTTCTATCTGGGAGCAATCCAGGAGTAGCTCGCGCGGCCTGCGCTCAAGTGCCTGCTCCAGTTCCGCCTCAAATTGGGAACTGGGCTGCGGTGCTATTGAGACCGGCAATTCAATCACTATCCGGTCAGTCGCTTCAGTTTGTTGCGGCATACTGTCCAGTCTCCTGAATCGACTTTTCACCGGCGAGTCCGGTCCACTTCATTGCTACCAGTGTAATATCATCATGTTGCGGTGCGGCGGCCACGAAGGATGCATGCTCGGCCAACGACTGCTTCACCAGATCGATCGGACGCAGATGTCGCCGTTCCTTCAGGTTGGCCAACAGGCGATCCATACCGTATTCCGCCCCCGCAGGATTGCGTGCTTCGTTGACTCCGTCCGTGAACTGGATCAGCCAGTCATCGGTCGCCAACTGAATGGTCTCATTCTTGATCCGTTGATCGAATACCGCCGGAGCCATCAATCCAAGCGGGTATCCCGGCGGTCGTACCAACGTCGGAGTCGGCTGTGAATTTGAAATCCAGATCAGTGGATTATGTCCGGCCGATGCGATCGTTACTTGCCCCGTTCGTTGATCCAGCAACCCATACAGCATAGTGACGAACATCCCCTGACGGATCGTCGCCAGAAGTTCCTTGTTCAGGTCGCAGAGAACAGAACGAGGATCGCGATTCCCATTGGCGACTCTTCGGATGATATCTCTGGTCATCAACATGACCAGCATACCGGGAAGAGATTTGCCCGATACATCTGCGATCAGGAAACCGAGACGATCGTTATCAAAGGGGAAAAAGTCATAATAGTCCCCACCAACTTCGTTGGCGCTGACATAGGTTCCATAGAAATCGAATGTCGCGCCGCTGGGGTAGGTACGCGGGAGGATCCCCATCTGGATCTCACGCGCTATTTCCAGCTCCCGAACCATTCGCTCTGATTGCAGTCTTTCCTCTTGCGCAGTCTTCAGGTGACTCCCCATAACCCGCAGGGTCTCGGCAAGGTATGCCAGTTCGTTCTTGCCTCGAACCGGGATATCAAAGGAGAGATTGTTGGGATCGACCTTTCTCAGGTGAGTCACGATCGTATTGATCGGACGGAGCTCCCGCCCGATCAGCCAGAGGATCAAGGGAATACCGATGAGCAGTATGATCACGGTCGCCGAAAGCACGGCTATAATGGAGCGAATGCGCGCTTCCTGTATCTTGCTGACCGAAGAAGCGAGAGCCAGGTGCCCCACGGTGAGGTCGCGTTCCTTTACCGGGACATAAACATAGAGCGTCTCATTCACCACATAGACCTGCGAAGAGAACAGTCCGGCCTCGGTATCCTCGGGAGTTTCCGGAAGATTCAGGCGACCGCTCCCGGTCAGCAGGCGAATATCGGTATGCGCCAGAAAACTTCCCTCTTCATCCGTCACCCCTGCCCAGTAGAGTCCGGGATTGGCGACAGCCAATTCACGACAGAGGTTGTTCAGCAGAAGTACATCAGGTCCATTCGGATTGAGAATGTCTTTGGCCGCGGAAACTGCATGAGATTGCGCCTGCACCAACAACCGATTGACCACGTTTGAGGTTACCTCGGCCACATGCTGACGAGTGAACAGGTACCCGGCGGCGGTCATCAGCAGAATTACCATACCTACCAGGTAGAGGGGAAACTGCCACCTCAACGAACGTCGGTAATGCCGTGCGTCCGGCCACTCGTGCGGCTTGTTGACGACCTGATCAGTCATTCTCGCCTGCCTCTTCCAGTCGTGCCATTTCCCCGCGCGTCCGCGCGATATAACTGGCTATCTCGCCGCTCGTCGGCGCCAGATCGAGAGCTTTCTGCCAATAACCGATCGCCTCACTTAGTCGGTTTTTGCCGTAGAGATCTATTCCGGTCAATTTGTATGCCTTAACCAAATAGTCCGTAACCGATCTGAAATTTGGCGCCAATCGATTCACCTGTTCCCAGTGCATGATGGCGTTGCCAAGATCACCCTCGGCAAACGCTTTCTGTCCTTCCTGGTATGCTTCATCTGCTTCCTTGCGAACCGCGGCACTCAGCTTCGGTGGTGCGGTAACCGTCTTCGCCGGTGCTGTCGTCGCTAGTTCAGACTTGGTTCTCTGCAGGCGCTGGCGAAACGCCGGAAGCCACTCGTGGCCGGGGAATAAGATCGCGATGGAATCCGCCAAGGATGCAGCCCGCACTGGATCACCATCACCTGCCGCCGCTTCGGCAGTCCGACGCAGTCTCTCAAATCGGATCCGGCGTCCCATCGCCTCAATCCTCGGATAGTCTGAAGTATACTGCGCAATATTGCGGTGGAGATCTTCAGCTTCGCTCAGTTTCCCCTGATCGACGAGCGAGTCCAACGTATAAAGTCTATCAGTGATCAATCTGTCCTGAGCCGAGGCATCCTGCATGGCGCGCTCAGCCTGTGTCAGGAGGTCCGCAGCTATCGCCGATGTTGCATTCAGTGACAGCGCGACTTCCGCGTAGTATTTCGTGCCGAGCAGGTCACCCTGTGCGAACCGCGAAGTTGCTGAATCCAGCAATTCGTTGAAGCGTTCCTGGTCTGCTATCTGTTCCAGCCGCAGTCTTGCTTCTGCAGCAACTTCAGCGATCTTCGTTGTATCTCCGCCTGAAGCACGACAAAGGAAGAGAGCACGCTCCAGATCGGAGGATGCTTTGGCAAGCTCGCCCGCGCTGAGCAGGGATTGCCCGGATTCGAGCAGATCAGATATCATTCGCTCATTCTGAGAACTAACGCGCTCGGTCATCATCCGGTCGAACTCTCGTTCGCGACGTTGTTCGCGGGCCTCGCGACGCTGCTCGACTGATGACCCTACCGAGGTCGTCAGCGAGAACATGTGCATAGTTCCCAGATCGCGGTTCACCAGCGCGTAATCGAAACTCAGGGGACCAAAGTGTATTCCTGCTCCGTACGAGAGGTCACCGCCATCCCATCCGCCCCGCAGCATCAGCATTTCTTGTAGAGAGTACTCCAACCCCAGCGCGGTATACGGATCTTCCCCCTCGCGCTTTCCGACGCTCACATTGACCGCCGCTTTATGATTTTCTCCCGCTGGAGTCAACAACATGCGCGAACCAAGTTCGGCGCGGAAAGGCAGACTCACCTTTTCATTCAACAGCGTCATGTTGGGAGTGATGACATTTCTCAACACCAGCGTAAGATCCGCCGAACGGAACCATCCGGAAGCAGGCGCTATCGATCGACCAAGGGCCAGGGTCAATCCGGGAGTGGATGTCGCGGTCCGGTCCGCCAGCGATTGGTGTTCAAAGTGAATGGAGAAACCGACACGATAACTCCCCAGTGATCTTCCATATGACGCATACGCGGCAAGCCGCTGTTCAGAGAAGTACCCCAACATCAGATTTCGCTCATCACGCTCTTCGATCCCATCCACGCCGAGTCTGAAAACTCCCAGACCGAAAGTACCCATTTCAAGGGTCGGCCAGACCAAGCCGGCATAGTGATAGGCAACATCCGTATCGAATAGCCGGCTGTAGAATCCGGTGAAATTGAAATGCTGGGCCGACGCGAGGTTGGACGGATTCCAGTATGGCGCAGTCGCTCCATCAGAAACAGCCACCCCTGCTCCACCGAGCGAAAGTTCCCGTGCCCCGGTTCCGAGCGTGAACGGCGATTCGCTCCCGGAATCTGCCATTACTGCAGTCGCGCAGATGAGCAGGATCAGTCCAACCGCCACGATCAACTCTCTCATCGGATCACCGCCACTTTCCGCTGCAACGATTCTGTTCTACCCGACGCGTACGTGACATTCAGCCTACAGAAGTAGGTTCCCGAAAGTACTTTCCGACCCTTATCGGTATAGCCCGACCAGTGATCTTCCTGGTATTGTCCGGCTCCTCGGAACTGACTCGCCGCAATCTCCGTGACCAGATCACCGGTGATGGAATAGATCCCGATACTGACGGTGGCTGGTTCAGAAAGCGAAAACGCGATGGTAGTTCCGCTTCCCTGATCGGGGATGAACGGATTCGGGAAATTGGAGAAGGATTCGCTTAACGAATTCCCGGTAACAGAGATCTCTGTGCCTCGTAACGGGTATGTTGCTGCCGGCATTTGTGGATAGACTGTCGTGCTGAGCATCGGGTCGCGAAGTCCCAGCGAGAGCGAATCCCGCAACGCGAGCGAGTAGTTCGCCAACACGGCTGACGGACTGATATCGCCGGTCAGTCTCAGTTGATGACTGTCGCCGGCGACAAGCGCGACTGGTTGCGATAAGGCCAGCGATATTGAGTCTTCTCCCGTTACTGGCAAATTCATCAGCAGTGAATCATCAAGCCATAGCCCGATATTCGACATCACCTGGGATACACCAACTGGAAGATATGTGGAGTTAACTCGCTTCTGCAGCCGGGCATTGACCGACAACAATTCCACTATCCCCTGCTCGCCCGCCTCTCCATAATCTATCGCGAGATCAAGCAGCGTAACCCCTGTTTGGCCTCTATGGGCCACAATGACGGCACCGTCTTCGGTGGCCATCGATGGTCTGCCCGCTGGTTGAATGACCGTCGCCGGGCCGATCGCTACGGGGAAGAGCACCTGGCACGTTATCCCGGTAGAAATACCCGGTTCATGGTTTTCATCCGCAACGTCTTGAACCCCGATACGATCCTCGGATTCGATTATCAAATTGAGACTGTCGAACGGCGCCATTGCCTCAATGTCCGCAATCAGTCGAATCGCAATTGAATCACCGGGAGCCAGCAGACAACCTGTCTCGCCAAAGCGGAAATAGATGTCGCCACTGATCAATTCTACATACGGCTGATACCAAACCGCCTGACCGGATATCGAAGCGCCGATTCGATCCAGGTATCGCTGCGGGTCAAGCGGGACACCTGCATTGTTCAACAACGTTGCGCGGATCCCACTCAGTCGAACAGGCGAACAATCCGGGCAGTCAGGATAGGTCGCAGAGATCTCAACAAGCTCGACCCCCTCAGTTCCAGCGACGATATTTTCAGCGAACAATGATGTCAGGCAGACCGAAGGTGCCATTGCCGGACGATTGATCTCTACCCATCCACTGGTCATCGGGAAAGCGGATGAAGTACTCAACACCGCCGTATCGGTCGCCGCACTGACGGTTGCTCCGGACCCGATCTCCCGAACCGACAGACAGATGCTATCCGGAATGATCAGACGAAAACCTGCTAAGTCCGTCATAGGGCTCAGTTGGCATTCCAGAGAGACAGTACGCGATGCTCCCGGCCCCAATGTAAACGGCGAGGTGAGGTCTATCTGAACCAGATCAGATTGAAGGGCGGCTCCCGAGGCGGTACCGTATTCAGCGACCAGCGACCGCAGAGTCAACTGATCGATGACCTGAGAAGCGATCAGCGGATTGCCGCTACTATCGGTAATTCTGGCGACAAGTGATGTGACCTGTATAGGTGAACCGCCGACATCCCCCGGGTGGCGTAACGTAAATTCCATCAAGGAAACTTTTTCCTGCCCCAGATTTGCCATGCGGTCGGTTGCGGTGGCACCCGAAACCGCGAGATACCCGGCCGGCAGAACGACTCTACAGAGCGCAGTACTGAGTGGGAATCCTCCCTGCGATTGAATGGCAACTGGGATTTGCGAGTTGGCATCATGCACTATCAATGCGCCAGGGCCATCCAGTGCCAGCACAAACGTCGTAGACGGACTGAGTGAATCGATATCAACCAGCAAAGCCAACTGCGCTTCTTCGCCCGGCAGGACAATAACCGGAGTGTCGAAAGTAAGAGTGACAGTACTGTCGTCAGGGACAGGATAACTCAAGGCATAATTGGTGAAGCCCGCGGCAAATGCCATTCGCGAAAAGACACTGCTGGCTGTTCGGCCCACACCTGTTGCATCCCGTACTACCAACTGTACCCCATGCACCTCAAGCGGTGCAATAAACTGCCCTGAATCTGGATGAGCAACGCGGATGGTCAACGGAAAGACATTTTTCTGACCCCTGGTAACCGATGCCGGGGCTGAGTTGAGAAGACCGACTTCTGCTGCCGACGGCTGCACTTGGATCGATGTTGTCGCTGTCGCAAGAAACGCCGAAGAATCCGGCACCAGAGGTGCGATCGCTCTCATCCGCCAGGCAACCTGACCCGGCTGAATCGCTGTGAAGTAACAGGTCAACTCGCCGCCTGCGGATGCCGCCAGCGTGAGCGGGGCACTGCTACTGTCGAATCGTACAGCGCTGCTGTCGCCGAACAATGCAATCTCAGAGACAACATTGGTGAGCGTCGACGCAAAGTGGTTTTCCACCTGCAATCGAACAGCGATGATCTCGCCGACGGAATAGGCAGGTCGAATCTCCGCTTGGGAAACCTGTAATCGAGACGCATATACTGTCAGGACCGCTGGTGATGTCAGCACAACATCCAGAGGGCCGTCGTTGGCCGACGCAAAAGTGCACCCATTGATCGGAATCCAAGTCTGTATAATAGTGCCGGATGTCGCGGCAGAATCGATGTCTGCCGTCACCCAGAGGAGATCAGTCGAATCGGTGATCGAGAGGTCGAGAGGATCGCTCCGCCATAACCCGCTACTATAATGAAGGGCGCCCAGAGGCTGGTCGGTCGCTTGCCATATTGAATCATGATCGCTGTCCAACCAAAGCTGCATCGCTTGAAAATCCGACGATGAGCCGCTTGTCCCGATGGATACCTGCAGAAGCGTGTCTGTCTCAGTACCATTGTGTGCCGGATGGAACGCCATCAGCACTCTGGCGGTGTCTCCCGGCCTCACGGTCTGCGAAGGAAGAGACAATACATTATATTGAGCCGCCATCGAACCTTCAACCACCAACGCTCGCCCGGTCCGCAACGGGATATCCCCATTCAAGCTGACGGCAGTCGTGAACGCCAGATCGGCTGCGTCAAGAGCGGCAATCGCCAGGGTATCTGAGTCAGCAGTCTCCAGCGAAACGTCCGCCGTGACAAACAAGTATGACAATGATTCGGCAGGCAGAGAGGCGGTAAATCCATCGAGATTCAGAATCCCCGCGGAGAAGTAGCCGGAAGCCAATAGCGAGCTGCTGTCAATGCTTCCCGAGGCATACCGATCGTGATACAAGCGCAACTGACTTAACATCCTGTCGCGATTCTGTTCATCACCTTCCGAGCGCGTCTGATTGCTGATCCGCAGACCGCTCAATTGACGGTTAGTGGTGTAGCCATTATAGAGTGCAAAAGCTAAGACAGGAACATTGCTGGTACCCGGATAGACCTGGTCGCTTGACTCAGTTAGTGCAACAACGGTTATGCGATCAGCCGGCATGATCAGGATCGGGTCACCGCCGCTGACCACTGCATCATCCGGACCGTTCAGTCCCGAGCGATAGACCAGACCGCCGATCGGAATGGCCGGCGCAAATGTCCCGGCACGGAACGTCTGCGATGTAATACTCGCAGTGAGTACAAAACTCGCTCCACCTGAGGCGATCGCCTTCCGAAGATTTCCGGCAAACCACTCCAACCCTTGTGGAAGAAGTTCGGTGATCAGTTGGTCGTCCGGTGTCCAGCCATCCCCTGACAGATCGCTCCAGAGTCGAATGACTCGAATGGCGTTTGCATCCGACAACGAACCCTGGTTGAGAATTCGGATTGACTGAAGACTGTCTGCCGCGTAGCCGTTACCCGGCAAGCGGAATCGCAACACCTGGCAATTTTCCTGACCGCTGGTCAGGTCTCGATCTTCGATGGCGGTCGTGGCTATACAAGCCGCAGGAAAACCGCTGATGCTGAAAGTTTGCGGATTAGTCACCGGAAACATTCCGGATAGAGGAATGGGCGTACTACAAAAGATATCTTCAGGTCGATCGACACCTACACCGATCTGTGTGCCCGCCCGTGCATTGTGCCCGGACACTGCCAGGACGATGGAAAGAAGCGTAGAGCTATTTCCTGCCGGCAGGATAAGACCACCAGAACTGAGCATCACCTTCCCATCGGCGAATACTCCAGTCGCAATCAGCGTATCTGATCCTGACAATACTAATGGATTGCCGTCCAGATTGTGATAGACCAAGATCGAATCGAATTGTTCGTCAAGTTGCGACTGAGTTGCACCAGACAGATCAAGGGTATAAGAAGTCAGGAGAAAACTGTCGATTTGCGTCTCAACACCACTATGATTGACCAGTTCCAGAGAAAGGAGTGGCGTTGAGATGGCTCCCCATACGACAGATGCCGTAGCTATCGGCTGGGCCGAAAGCGCCAATTCCCTCTCGCTCATGATGGTGACGGTATCGACCTCCCCGATCTCCCGGTCAAGAGGCCCATCATTCCCTGAGGCAACTCCTATCCCGTACTGTGGGATCCCTAGTTGCAGGGTAGCCCCACGTGTGGCAAAACGGGAAACATGGGCCAGAAGGAATAGTCTGGTAAAGTGACTATCCAGCGGAACTCGAAGATCGCTACGCGACCACCAACTTCCATTATTGGTCAGTGGGGCAGTCCGTTGATCCAGAATGCCACCGTCCCACATCCCATCGCCATTATCCACGAAGACCAGCAACGAGTCCAGGTCTTCCGCCGTCGCTGTTCCGGCTTGCCGTACCGAAAGTGTCGTCAGAGTATCCACGGCATAGCCATTGTGAGGCACCTCCACTGTGAGTATCTTCACCGCGCCGTCCGACCACGCCACCGTGTCCTGGTCAGCGCCAAAAAGCCTCAATTGCCTGGACACCATGCCGTCCACGATTCGTCGACCGTAAGAGTTTAGAGTGTCTGGACCATCTGCCTTCGTCGAATCCGACAGTACTATGTCAGTCGACGGAAGCAAGCAGAAGTCAAGGGAATCGCCGTCATGCGCATGTATCTCAACGCCCGCGGCTACGAGCAGAAGTATTTGCTCACCCGGCCTAATGGTCAGCGAGCAAGCGATAGTGTGTATAGTATCTGCCGCGCTGAATGGAGCAGCCAGCAGTGTGTCCCACGCGGAAACTTCAAAATTTAAGTCCCGGTCGAGATAGACGTGGATCGAGTCGAGACATTCTACGACTTGATCGAGAGTGCCTTCACCCTTTGACACGTTTCTAATAGTCAACGAGGTTATCGTCTTGTCCTGCTGGTAATAGTTGCCGACCAATGCAACCAGGAAGGACTGGAATTGGTCACCCGGATGCACTGCTGTATTTCCTAGAGCCGCCGGCTGTACCAGAAGCGACTGCACAGTGATCGAACCAGACGTATCTGCGACCGGACTTCTATCCGAAACAGCAATTATCCGACCGATCCCCGGACGAGCTGTCGCTAGGATCCCGTCGCTGTCTATTTCGCCGATCTGGCCAACGATACTCCAGGTTACGTTGCCCGGATCTGTTGCATTGGCGTCTTGGTCGAATGCCTGGACCGAGAAATTGAGAGTGTCGTTGAGAACCGTCGTGTAACTCTGAGGCGAGATCTCAAGTCGAGCCGGTAAACCTGCCAGTGACGCGATCACTCCAGAACTGTCGCTGATCCCCGAATTGAATGTCACAACGACCTTGCCTGTCCCGACATTTACTATATCAAAGGAGACTGAAGCTGCGGGTTCAGACGGTGGGCTAATTACCGAGTCAGCCCCGGCAATTGACCAGACTACTGTCACATCGCCCAGTGGGGAATTGTCAATCGCATACCCCCGGCAGTATAGACTCAGGCTATCATCAGTGGTCAGAACGGTATCTCCAAGCATAGTACCGTCTGCATGCTCTATTCTCACATATGACAATTGCGTAGTATCGAGAACCGTGATCTGCACTGTCTCTGAATCCGCCAGACTTCCATCCGAAGCTATAAATACAACTTCGTGGCTACCCACCTGAGCCAGTGTAGGACTAAATGTAAAAATGCCGGTTCCGTTTGCCAGATCGGAGAAGGACGCATCGGCCGGCACGCCGGAAGTACTTAGTTGCGGTGTCGTCGCGTCTTCATCAGACGCACTGACCGTCAATTCCAGCGAGTCTCCCACTACTACCGATTGGGCTCCGATCGGAGCCAGCACCGGTGAAACATTCGCTCCAACGACAGTGATAGTGGTGGTTAAAGAATCCGCCAGATCTCCGTCACTGGCGATAAACGTGATCGGATATACTCCTAAGCTGCTCTGAGTAGAGACGAAGGTAAACGTTCCCGTTCCATCGCCATTATCATGAAATGTCGCTTCCTTTGTGAGCGGTAGAGTTGTAAGAGTCGGGATCGAGCCATCCACGTCCGTCGCCGTTACGGTGAAACTTATCTCCTCGCCTTCATTGATCGTCAGCGGGCTGAGCGGCTCGATTACTGGCGCCTCATTTAAGTGGTTTAAGCTAATCCCTAGCTCCACCCACTCCTTTGATTCTGCAAATGCCCACCCGATATTGACCGACTGCGCTCCCGCCTTACTGCAAAGCTGTCCGAATTGTTCGTTTTCGATCATTGCCGACAACAGCAGCGTAGCCCCCACGCTGGGGTCCGGTTCTCCAGTCGCAAGCGAAACTACCGTTCCAAAAACCAGATCACCAACATCACTCGGCACCACCATGCTGCCGCTCGTGCTTTTGCCTGACTTGGTGATGCAGGTATCGATCGGCTGACTGAGGTCTATTCCAGAAATTGTCACTGCGGTGATCGCCGCGTGGTTTGCCTCTCCGTCCGCGATCGGTGCTAAAATATTGGCCAGCCCTTGCGCAGGGTTTGTCAGTATCCACATCTCGGCTCGCGGATTTTTTGTTGCATGGGAAATTGCGCCGACGCGTGTCATCACTTGACCGCCGCAGGTCACCACCGTGGTACTGTCGTCGTTATCCACAAACTGTATTGCGACGAGCAGGAGGCAATCAGACAAATTAATTGGGTGAATCAGGTGCAGTGTATCACTGTATGCGACGGAATTCGTGACTGTATCGATCACAATTGGTGCTGATATGGTCTGACCGGTAGCAATAAGTGCAAGCGCCAGTATCGCAACAATGGTGAGCAATTTTGAATTATTCACTAGCCCGCTTTTCATTGAAAACCAATCGTGAAATGGACTTCCTTCTATACTTTTTCGGCATAAGGCGAACATTCTCAAGCACAGGTGTCAATTTCGGCTTCAGTCAGATGCTATTTCTAGTGTTTCAAATGAAACAGTGAAAGAAACAGATACCATCTTGTCCTGTTTTCCACACTCTATGCTATCAATGGAAGAATGGGCTCCAATGGAAGTTGACCCTGTTGTTATGCGGCGGATTTTTTTGCTGGAAGGGGTGTTAGCGAGTAGCCGAGCCCGGTCGATATCAGTAAGACGAGGCCACGAGTAATGGAGGCATCCGCCGGACAGACAGGAGAGGGCGGAGAGTCAGCTTGACGTGGTTGTTCAAGAGGAGTGGACAGTGAACAAAGTAGTGGTACGGTTTTCCGACGGTAGAATTGTCAAAGGGACGACTGCCGATTTCCTCCCGACGAAAGATCTCTTTCATGTCAACGTAGCGGCCGACGCTGTCGGAGCAAAACCTATGGAAGTGCACTTGAAGGATCTGAAAGCGCTGTTTTTTGTCAAAGACCTCGTTGGTGATGCACAACGCGTCGACTCAAATGACTTTGATCCAACTCGTCCTCCCATCGGGCGCAAACTCCGAGTTGAATTCAAAGATGGCGAAATTCTGGTGGGAACGACAGCCGGCTATCAGCCGGGACGGCCCGGCTTTTTCCTCGTACATGCGGACCAAGGCTCGAACATGGAACGCTGCTACATAGTCACAGCAGCCACCAAACAGGTCAGTTTCGTATAAGGGCCCTAAGTCGGCAGCTTTGACGCATGGGATCGTGTCTAGCCCCTGAGACGATGTCGCAGTAGTTGAATCGTACAGTGGACTATCGGGGTTTGGTCTGCAACATTTCTCGGGATCCAGTTACGGAACTCCTCACGTTGGCCCCCCGCCCAATTTATGTAGTCATTCGCCAAACAGATGTTGGTACCAGCAATCGCGTGACAACTAGAATCCTCACTAAACCTCAGTTGAGTTTTGTTGAGATTCTTGTGTTACTCAGAACCTGACCTGGAACATTCCATCCCGCTCCAATACTCTAAGTGATTGCCAATTCGACCACTAGGGTTATCCGGTGATGTCTGATCTGACCGTCGTTGGTTGAGTGCGGCAGCCATTCTGACATCTCTAGTTCATGGAAGAAACAAACGAACATGTCTTGCGTAGTCTTTGATATAAATCAACATAGCGGTGTAAGATCGGTCCGCGACAGGCGTGGACTCAATGAGGCGACGCATGGTTAAATTTCTGCTTGGATTATGGATCACCCTGAGCCTGTTGATGACAGCGGAAGTAGTGATGGCGGTCGACGACGCTCACTTCCGGCACATCAGTTTCGGTTCATCGCCGAGCACCGTTGAGCCACCTGTTGATTTTCTCGAATTCCCACCGGTAATTGACGGTCGACTAGACGATTCGTTGCGGTTTCTGGAGGAACGTCAATTCACGTTCGCTTACGTACTTCAAGATGACTCTGTCTCACCGGCCAGCTATCGCCTCGCCTACGGTGCCGGATTCTTCTATGTGTATCTGGAAATGGCAGGAGACCGCTTGATATATCGCGACCGTGCCTATCAAAATGGCGACGGATTCCACATGGTGATTGCCGCCCCGCAGCCCGATCAGGCACCCTCCGACGAATTTTATGTACTTGCCTGTTCCGCTGTAAATGAACCATCACAGGAGTGGACGCGCCGCATATTTTGGTACTATAACGTTGACAAGATCTTTGTGCCCACCAGCGAAAACGCCAAACTCGAATGTCGGCAGGGCGACGGGAAGATCAGCTTTGAGTTGCTATTGCCGTGGACCGATGTCCGGCCCTATCACCCCTGGTTGTCCGAGGCGATTGGTTTCAATTTGCGGACAGTGAAGGCAATTGAGCCGGATCGTGTGATGCTGTTTGGTGTCGTGGATGATCCCTATATTGATTCCGAGCAGCGAAAGCGCCAATATGCGCTGCTCTCGTTTCAGCCGCCAGTGGTTCACCACTCGACCCAGACATTCGTGCAGCCGACTCGAAGCAATATTGAAATGGGCGATAGCCTCGAGATTGTTTCGGCCAATATTGCCCCGGCAACAGGCACCTCCGAGCTGACAGTAAGCATATATACAGGCGAAGGGGAGAGAATTCTGAACCAACAAATAAGTCAGGAATGCGCTCGGACACTCAAAAATTCGACTTTTCGACTCAATACGTCGGCCCTTCCGGTCGGTGGTTATAAAGTGCGATGGAGTTCCGAAGGCGGCATCAACCGCGGTGAGTGTGGTCTGACTGTACTGCCTGACGTAGATTTGCCGCTGTTGACAAAACGAATCGAATCCATCAGAAGCAAAGTATCCACTTCCACTGTTAGTACACTTCAATTCTTAGTGGACGACACACAACACAAGCTCAAATCTGTTTATCCCTATGAGACCTGCGGAGAGATGAGAATTGCCCTGGATGGACTGGTCCAGTCAATCGAACACGCAGAAAGTGGAATCGATGATTTCGCACATGCCACCGGGTTTGTGCGAAAAGCGTACCGTTCACGCATTGACGCGAGTCTGCAACCATATATGGTCTGGCTTCCGTCAGATTACAGCCGGGATAAGAACTACCCGTTATTCGTTTACCTTCACGGAAGCGCATCAGATGAGAAGAGCTTTACCAAACGTGGTGCGAGCGAAATCATCCCCGATGGATTCATCGCCGTTGCGCCTTTCGGCCGGGGCAAATCGAATGCGTTTTGTGCCGACCATGCACAGGATGATATCGCTGAAGTTATCGCGACTGTCTCCCAGGATTATTCTGTCGACACTAACGCCATCTTGCTTGGTGGCTTTTCTATGGGAGGATATGGCGTTTTCCGAACGGCGTATGAGACGCCGGGCAAATTCAAAGCGCTGGCCATTGTGAGCGGCGATCCAACCCTTGGCCAGAGGTATTCTGGGGACAGCACACAGCCAGACTTCCTGGAAGACCGCAATCTGAAAGCGTTCAAGAACCTTCCGATCTTTATCTTTCATGGTGAAAAGGACAGAAATTGCGCGTTTGAGACGACGCAGAAGTTGGTAGAAAAGCTTCAGAAAGCAGGAGCACGGGTACAGTTTGTTTCTGAGTCGGATAAGGGGCATGATTTTCCAAACTCAGTCACCATCCAGAACTATCGTCAATGGGTAATGGGCATTTTTGGGACTCTTCGCTAGCTAGTGACTAGTGTCAAGTGTAGCAGTTAGGTGCTGGCCAAGCTCTATTCTCTATGACCCATCTGCCAAATGCTACGTGCAACGATGACCACAAACCTCCACCGGGCTCCCGCAAGTTGCAGCCTCATCCAGGAGTTCAAACCGCCCTGTCTAACAACTTGTTATTGTAGATCAGTGGCGAATGCCAGACTTCCGCAGCTCACCGGAAGTTCTTCATCAGCAGCAGATCCACATTGGCCGGCCCACGCGACAACACAAATCGTTTTCCATCGGGTGACAAATCGAAACTCCGGATCGCTTCGCTCGAGAACTGCGTGAGCTGGATCGGTGCGCCGCCGTCAATCGGCAAGCTCACCAAGTTGGAGATATTCGATTTCGTCTCCACTCCAATGAGATGCTTGCCATCCTTCGTCCAGACCAATTTATCAGTTTCGACCGCCGCAGGTCGCGACAATGTTTTTATCACTCTTCCCGACTCAATTTCCAGTATGCCGATCTTTATTTCTGAATCCGCCGAGTCAGTATAGAACCCCGCAAGTGACTTGCCATCAGGTGAAATAGCGGGAGAGCTGAACGATTGATCTGAGATCTTAACTAACTCGCCGCCCATTGCCGGCACTCGATACAGGAGCAGCGGTCCGGATCGCCAGGACATAAAGATGATCCACTTGCCGTCCGGAGTAAAGGACGGCTTGTAATCTTCCCCGTCGGCGGTCAGCACTTTGGCATTTTTCCCGTCACTGTCCGCACGCCAAATCGAAGGAACACCCAGACTGAGAGAAGTATACGTGATCGATCGGCCATCGGGAGACACCGACGGGCTATGCACTATTGATTCTCCCGAAACGACCTGCTCAGCGCCAGAACCATCTAACGCCGATTTCCAGATCCCGGTGGCATCAGTCCGCTGGCTGGCAATGTAGATATGGTCGTCGGAACTCCACTCAACTCCAAACATCCCTTCCTGTTTACCTGTCGTGATCTGTTTCCAATCCGTCCCCGCTCCAACCCAGATATTGGATCGTTCCTGGGACTGCGAGACCACAGCCGTAAGTCCATCTGCGGTTACATTCAACCCGAAATATTGATCAAGGTCTATCGACACGCGGTCGGCCTTACCACTCGGGTATTGAATTAGGTAGATCTGGGAACGGGCGGTGGCAGACTCGCTCCGCGCACAAACCAGAATGGCCTTCCCATCGGGAAGCCAGGCCGGATCAAATCCGCCCAGCGACCAGTTAAGCGACGTTTGCCAGACCTCTTTGCCGTCCGCAACCTGGACCGCCACCAATTCGGAATGAATCTTCGGCTTCCACTTCCCCCGTCCACACAGAATGAGTTTGCCATCTGGTGACCAACTGGCCGGTCCGGTATACCAGGACGCACCTTTGGCGGAGATGAGGACCCGTTCGCTTGAACCATCAGCGTTCGCCAGAATAATGCCGAACTCTCCTGAATTGCGATCTTCTCTCCCGAACGCCATTTGCGACCCGTCAGGCGACCAACTGATCCGGCTCTGTACATTACGCAGAATTGCAGTCGGCGAACCACCCAGTGTGGTAATGCGCTTCAGAATTGCCTGGTTGCCGGATTCACTCTCGAGGAAATATATGTAGTTGCCATCAGGCGAAAAGGAAACTGATCCAAGACTGTTCTCGATCGGTCCATAAATGCGAACCGATGTCTTGGTTGCCACCTGGCGTACGGAAAGGCTGAACTGCCCACCTTCGGTCCGAGCGATCGCAAGGTACTTGCCATCGGGCGAGATGGCGCCGGAGTATGATGTTCCATCGTCGGTAATGGGTGTGAACTGAACCTGAGCTCTCTGCGGCTCGACCGTCGTGGGAGACATCTTCATAAACAGCGCCACCGCCGCCACAACCACCACCGCGCCGATCACAACCTTGAGCCACAAGGTGCTCTTTTTAGCGGGCACAGGGACAACCTGCACAGAACTACCACTGATCGCCATCCGTTTCAGGTCAGCCGCGACATCGCCCGCTGTTTGATATCTGAGCGCAGGGTCGCGCTGAAGCAACTTATCAATGATGCGCTGGAGATCATCAGGCACGTTCGCCCGATATCGTGCCAACGGCTCCGGGGTGTCCGTGGTGATTGCGCGCATCGTTGCCACATCCGTATCCCGCTTAAAAGGAGTTCGTCCGGCAATCAGCTCATATAGCACCACCCCAAACGAAAAGAGGTCTGACCGCTGATCAACCTCTCCTCCCTGCGCCTGTTCTGGAGACATGTATGCCACCGTGCCGATGGTCGAACCAACCTTGGTCAGCTTCTCTCCACCCTGGATGGTCGCCAGACCAAAATCGACTATCTTCGGTCGACGGTCGGTATCCAACAGAATGTTGGCGGTTTTGATATCGCGATGCACAATGCCGATGCCATGAGCCTTCTGCAATCCCTCGCAGATCTGGATCGCCATGTCGATCGTTCGATGCATCGCCAACGGCGTACCGTGGGCCAGATCATGCAAATTCTGTCCCTCGACATACTGCATGGCGATAAACGGACGCCCCCCGTGTTCGCCAACCTCAAAGACGGTTACAATATTGGGATGGTCGAGACGCGCCGCAGCCTGGGCTTCACGCCGGAAACGACTGACGAAATCCTGATCGTTCGCGTACTGCGCCGGCATAAACTTGAGGGCAACCCGACGGTCAAGTCGGGTGTCCTGTGCGAGGTACACCTCTCCCATCCCGCCCGCGCCGATCTTCTCGATGATCTGATAGTGGCCAACTTTGGTGCCGGCCGCCATTACGCTGAAAGTCGAGGTGTTGTCGTCTCGTGGCTCGTTGTTTTCCAACCGATTCTGCTCCCGGATGAGGTGGTACTTTGACTACGACTTGGATAATATGGGCCTAAATTGGCGCTGATTCAAGATATTTTTCAAACTTAAAGAGTCTGGCAAGGAAGAAATCCGAAGGGCCGCGCAAGACACATGCGGCGTGATGCAGAACGATTTATCTGCAAAAATCGTCTCACAGAGCCCTCTGATGTGCCGCAATCTCTGTCTGCCCATAGCTGATTTCAGTGATCATTCTCGACACTCATACACTATCACCCTTTCCTCACATCTAAAGGTCTTCCCACCTCAGTCAATACCCGATGTAATGCGATTTGTTGCGAAGTAGCTTTGGACTCGCCGCAGTCACTGGTCATGATGTTGCTGTTGGTCAGTGTCTCTGCACGCTATCATGAATCGCGTAAAGCAGCAGCCAAAGTAATGACTGCCGAGATTACACATCCTTCTTAGACAGAGCCATGTGCAGGGTGCTGTCCTGGTAAGACTATCTTACCTCGTTACATTGCAAGAAGATAAGAGGAGTTTGGCAATAGGTTGATTGGGCACGGATGCTGAGAAGCCGGATGTATCCCACTATTGAGTGGCTGACCGCCGCTCATTCGTTCTGGCTGAAACCGGATTGAAGTTCGCTTGTCTTCCACTACCATGTAGCGATCTGTCGCCCGCCCTGATGTCGTGCTTTCTCTCACTCAATTCCATTCTACATTGACAACATGGTCTAATCAGACTATGATACTCGTGGTGGATGTTCGTGTTGGGCAGCATGTGGCCAACAGAATCGATCATCTGTTCAGGTGAAAGCTACAACGCAGGAGGTCCGGGCTATGCTGTCGTTTGACAGACAACCTCGTCAGTGGCTTGTGCTACTTTTTCTTTTGTTGGCTTCGACCGCTACCGCCCAGGATTGGACGGCGGATTTCACGCTTGATCCCTACCCTTCTCCTTATCTGAGCGATTGGCAAAACAATCCGGCCATTGGTCAGGCACTCATCATCAACAACGGCACCGATACCGTCCGGGTGCGGATCAAATTAACGATCACTCATGTCGGTCGCGGGCAAGTAGCCAGCGCATCAAGTCGCCTGTTTGACTTTGCGCCGGGACTTTCGTCTGACCTTCGCATTACTCAACTGGTCGATTACGGTTCAGTGGATTATTCTCGAAGCTATGAAGATATCGCCATTCGCACCGGGAGACTTCCCGAAGGCGACTACGAGGCCTGCCTACGCTTGGAATCCGAATCCGGCGTCACTTTGCTTGACAATGTCTGCGCTACTTTCACCATCGTATATCCCGATCCTCCCTATTTGACATTTCCTGCCGATGGCGACGCAGTCACCGGCCTGTTCCCGATTTTCGTCTGGATGCCGGTGCAAGTGCCGGTAGGATATTCAATCCACTATAATGTGCGAATAGCCGAGATCCTTGCCGGGCAGACCCCCACCCAGGCATTGAGCGCCAATTATCCCCACTACGAACGCACGAACATACTTAATCCAAGTCTGCAGTATCCGATCGAGGCCCCAGCCTTCCAAAAGGGAAAGCAGTACGCCTGGCAAGTACAGATTTTAGACAGCCGCGGCTATCCGCCGTCATCCAACAATGGACTGAGTGAGACCTGGAGTTTTCTGTACGATGCCGACACCACCACTCCTGTCGAGTATCGTCGCATAGCTGGGCGAGTGATCGACTCTGCCACCAATCAGGCGATCACCGGCGCAACAGTCGTTTATCGACCGGTCAGATTGCGTGTGACAGACAGCGACTCAACCTGGGAAGTAAGCGATGATTCCATTCTGGCGATCAGCGGACCGTCGGGTGACTTCCGGATCGATAGCGCGATAAACAAAAGCTACTATGCTTTGACCGTTAGTCAGAAAGAATATCGTCCGAAAACTGCTATTGGCAGTCAAATGTATCTTAGTGGTGATATCGCGGAACAGGTAGTTCGCCTCACCTACCTCTCTCCCGGTATGCGTCGACTCGCCGGTATCGTCAGAGATTTCTTCACCAATGCGCCGGTGCCGAATGCGACTGTCACTTACCACGTTGTCACAGCTGTGACGACGACCGATACCAGTGGCGCCAATCACACTACTTACAATGACCATCCCCGCAAGCAATTGCAGACGGTGACCGATGCTCAGGGACGATTCGAGTTCACTGAAACCGCCGATTCATCATATTACAGTCTCCAGTGCAGCGCCCCACCCGCCTACCTTGACTGCAAGGAGTCCGGCGAGACTCAATACCAGCGCGGTGATATCGACAACTATACGCTGTTGATCAAGCCAAACGCCTGCAACCTTGCTGGTACCCTGACCTGGCCGGCGTACGAAGGGGTTGTCCCACTTCCCAATACCATGGTGCAGTTGGTGAGGCTCTGCCGTGTCGAACACCGCACCGTGCAATTGCTACTCGGAGTATTCAGGACAGAAACCACAACCGAAGAAGTCGTGGCTTGCGGTCCCGAGGTCTCTGCGTATACCGGCCCAGATGGCCGCTTCGTTTTCACTCGGCTTCTTCCGCAGAGTCCCGATGATTTTGATCGGACCAACTTGTCCGGGAATTTCGTCTATTCGCGTACGGTGGTCTCCAGACTGGTTGAGCTGACCTACAAAGTTAAAGTCGTCGATCCGAAATTTCAGCCCTATCTGTCGGTTGATTCCTTCGTCTTCCAACCGGGCGAAACGATCGAAACCGGCGAACATCAGTTAAAAGCCAAAGCCGGATCTATTGTCGGCCTGGTGCGCTGTGACACCGTGCCGGTCCCCGGCGCGAATGTCTACTTGTACAAAGCTGCGCGACGAACCCGAACTCCGGGCAACGCCTCTGCCGCTGGTACAAAGTCCGGCGCGAATGGAAGACTGCTCGGCTCGGGTGAGTCTGGTTCCTCCTCCGGCGACTCTGGCAGTTGGACCAACGAGCAGACAGGTCGACCCTCCGGAGAACCCCTCGCTCGAACCGCATCGGATCAGCAGGGAAACTACTTCTTTGCGCAAGTCCCGATCAACGACCCGCAACAGTCAACCGACCAGTATACTGTCTGGTTTGATACCGATGAGCACAACGATGCCGTCCGCGCCGCCCGTCTCGACCATGAGGGTCAGGCGGACACGGTCGATGTCAATTTGCTCCGCACCGGCGGACTGATCTATGGCACGATCGTTGACAAGGGTGGCGCGTTCATTTCCGGCGCACGTGTCGAACTGCATCGACTGACCGACACACTCGCAGATTCGACAGCGACCTCATCCGACAGTCTGGTTGCCTGGAAGCAGACCGGCGAATCAGGCGCGTTCTCTTTCGCTGATCTTGAGCCAGCCACTTACTGGCTGACGTCCAGTCGGTCCGCATACTCCACTGAAACGACGGGTCGATTCGAAGTCACATATGGTGATCGGCATCTCCGCGAACTGACGCTCAATCAGGCACAGGGAACGATTGCCATCACCGTGACTGATAAATCGTCCAGCAAGGGGATTCGCGACGTTTCGATCAAGTCGCCGCAGGTACCTTCGCTCGTCGGCTTCACCGCCGACAGCGGCAAGATCGTTGTTGACGCCATCGCTGATACCATCACCCTGCAGTTCCGCATGATCGGCTACGCCGACCTGGATACCTCCATTGTTGTGCCGCCACTCGATACGGTCAAAGTGAAGGTCACTCTTAATAAGCGGACCGGTGAATATCGACTGACTGTCATTGAGAAGGGAAACACTCCCGGCAAACCGCTCTCTGATATCCTGGTGACGGTCGGCAAATCCGACACGGCAACCACAGACTTCAACGGATATGCCATTTTCAAAGCGGCGCCTGCTGGAAAGCAGAAAATCAAAGTCTTCCCGCCGGACACCAAGTACTACCTCAAAGATTACATCCCGTATGAAACCGAGGTAGAGATCCGCGAAGGGTTCAATCCCGATACCCTCGTAGTACAGCTTGTTCCGGCCGCGCGTCTAAGCGGTAAAGTGATCGATGCTGACTCTGCTAAGGCACTAAAAGACGTTTTGGTCAAGTTGGATGGTGGCTCCATTGAGACTCACACCAACGAAGACGGCGAGTTCACGCTCAAGAATCTTCCGACTAATGAGACGATCAAGTTCCTGGTGAGAAAGGCCGGCTTCCGCAGCCTGTATCATACTTACGACAAAAAACTGGTGGCAGGCGACAAGATCGAAGGTGTGACGATCAAGCTTGAGCGCTCCCCGATCGATTCGCTCATGGGCTTCGCTATTGCCCTGGATTCCATCGTCAGCAAGACCGGAGGAAACAGCCGCATCTTTGGCGCTATCGTTGATCTCCCCCCGACTTTCGGACTCAAACTCAAAGAATCCGGTACCGTACTCAACTTCAGCGACGTAGAAGTTGATGCTTCTTACAAGCCGGTCAACGATACTATCCGACTCTCCGCCAAGGAGCTTGCGGTCGAACTCTTTGGTTGCGAAGCAACCATGAAGTACACTGATGGCCTGCAGTTGGAATGGGTCGACTCATCTAAAGCAGGCCGCATAACCGGAAACTTCACGATCAAAAACGTCTTCGAGAAGATCTTCCCGGATACAAAACTCCCTGAACTTTCGATCCCCAAGCAGTACGCCCCGTCATTCTGGGCAGGTGGTATCAATCGCGGTCTGGAGAAGTTCGGGCTCACTGCGACTGATTCGGAGATTCAGGCGAAATTCAAAGGTGTCGGACTCGGACTGGATTACCAGAAGACCTATGTTGACACCGGCGGCCTCCATCTGGCCGGTTCTCTCATCTTCAAAGAATATAAGGTCGGATTCGAGAATCTGAATCTCGGGCGTGATCCGGTCAGTAACGATATCGTCTTCAAAGCGGTCACCATCTCAACCAAGCCGCCTATCACTCTCAAGTTCGGTGTCTTTACTTTCGTCGACTCCTCTATGACCTGGGAGGCGACCGGCTTCCGCGCTTCGGGCGCGATCATTGTCCCGCCGCTCAACAACTGGACGGTCGGCTTCAAAGACCTGCGTATTTCGCCCGAGGGAGAGTTCCTCAGTCTGACGCTGAATCTTGACGAAAAGAACGGGACGATCAAGGTACACGGACAGACCTTCCAGGTTAAGTCGCTGGAATACGGTACCGAGAATTTCGAGTCGGATACTCTTCCGCATAACCGGTTCTTCTCCTTCACCGGTGAAATGAAATTCACCAAGTTGGACAAGCCGGTAGAGATCAAAGTCCGCTATAGCCAAAGCGACCAGTTCACCGGCAAGCTGACGTTTAACCAATCCAAGACTTTCGCCGGATGTGTCACCCTGCAACTGGAGTCAATCGAACTTGGCTATGACAAAACCAAAGATGACCGCTTTGTCGGCTTCTCGGGCGGTGTCAAGTTTGGTTCGATCAAAGGTCTCTCCCTCCAGGCAAGTAACCTTCGCTTCTGGATGAGCGGCGCCGTCTCGGTTGATGAGATCAAAGCCGACTTCATCGCCGGTCCGGCCGAGATCGCCATCAAGATCCATTGGACGGATAGTCTCTTCGACGGAAGCGGCCTGATCCGCATCAAACCGGTCTTCAGCATGGGTGCGGAGTTCCGCTATGCGGGAAGCCAGGACTGGTGGATCAAAGTCACTGCCGGTATGCGTGTGCCGATGGGCCCCTGCGAATTGGTCGAGGTCCGCGGCGGTATCGGCCGCAAAGACGACACCTGGCGTTTCCTCCTCGGTGGTCGCATTTCGCCTGCCAAACTAGATAAAGGGATCTCACTCGATATTGATGTCGAGGTTCATTCCACTCCCAAAGGGGTGATCATCCTCGGCAACGCCTCGGTCGAAGTCGCCGGGAATCTCCAGATCGGGCGCGCCACCCTCGAGATCAATATCCCAGAGGAACGTGTCGTTGGCTCGATCG
The DNA here is from genome assembly GCA_016708025.1 of bacterium. NCBI lineage: Bacteria > bacterium. The sequence continues at coordinate 452,878 of JADJGQ010000003.1, forward strand.
TCCTTGAATACAACAAGGAAGCTCTGGTCATCGGCGCTCAGGTTGATCTGGGCGTGCAGTTCGGTAAGTACTGGTATGTCCACGGTATGGCCAAGATCAAGTTCCTGGAGTTCTTCCATGCGGACGGCGTATTCGTTATCGCCAACAACTGGGAATGGCAGCACAAAGGAACACTGAAGAAGATCAGCGGCATTTATGTCGAATTGAACTCAGACTTCAGAGTTGACGCCAACTGGCGCGTGATCCGCTGGGGGCTTTACTTCGATCGTCATGGCATGATCTACATCGGCTGGAACGGTGATTTCGCCGGATCGATCGATATGCGGGGCGGCGCCAATGCCTGGATCGGTCTCGATCTGGGTATTTTCGAGATCAGCCTCATTCAGGCGCAGGCCAACATGGCGTTCGCTGCCGCCATCTCCAAGACAGGTCCAGAGTGGGCCGCCATGGCTCATGGCAATTTCTCGCTGGAAGCTACCATCGGATACTGCAACAATGCCAGATGCTGGTCGATCTGCTGGACATGCATCCTCCGCATTTTCGGCAAGTGCATCATCCCATTCCCGACCGGCGCCAAAGCCTGCGCCGCGATGTCGGCTGATGTCAGCTACAGTACGAGCCGTGGAACCAGTGTCAGTGTGAGCTTCTAACCGGATTGAGTAGAGGAAAATGACTATGCACATACTGCAATCAACACTCAGGCTCGCATCACTGATGCTCCTGACGATATTCCTTCTGCCGGTCCTCTCTACTGCGCAGGAGGAAGCCGAATTCGGCGTTTACCCGATGTCCGGGCCGGAGGGAATTCTCCTGGTCATCCAGGGACAACCCCTCCATCCGACCGTCGCCTCTCAGAACTCCGGTTGGGTCGGTTATCATATCTACCGCAAGGCAGACAGTGACACTAGTTATATCCGGATCACGTCCCAGCCGGTGTCGCGCGTCGGATCACTTGAGGAACTCGAGGCTTTTGCCGGTGGACCGATCGATGGACTGGAACGACTTGTTGGTCTCACAACCAAGCAAGAACTCTGGCAGCGGCTGGCCGCGAATGATTCGTCTGCGATGATCCTCGGCATATTCAGTCGCTCATTCTACGAAGCGATGGGTTTGTTGCGATGGGACCGCCTGGTCGAAAAGGGGAAAGCCTACAGCTATCGCGCTACCCGCGTCGACAAAAACGGCAAAGAATCTGAAGCCTCCGAACCGGTCAGCGCAACCTACGGCACTCCCCCCTTCTCACTGCTCGGGCCACTCGACCCGCAGATCGCAAATACCAAGAAAGGCGTCGAGTTAACTTGGCAAAGAAATCCTGACGATTCCGGCGGAATGAGCTATTCCGTATATCGCACACCGGACCTCGAGGGTTCTTTCATCCGCCTCAATCGTTACTCATTGATCCTGACTCCCGATTCCGCCACCGGCGAACCGCGCGGCACCTTTGTCGACACGACCGCCAGTCAGGGTCATGGATATTACTATGCCGTCGTCTCAACTGACTATGCCGGCAATGAGAGCACCCGCGATAAAGTCCTTTCGATCCATGTCGCCGATCTGCTTCCTCCACCCATTCCACAGAATGTCTTTGCTGATCCGGATGAGCTCGGAATCACGATCCGGTGGGACAAAGTCGACGATCCGGCGACTGCTGGCTACTATATCTACCGTAGTCTCGACCCTGACAGCAATTACATCAAGATCACCGAATCACTGCTTCCCTACGACACCGGGTGGTACATGGATCGCACTGCCACGGTGACCGATCGCGTTTTCTATCGTGTTTCTGCCGTCGACCAGTCCGGGAATGAGTCCGCCCCGTCCGCGCGGGCGCTCTCCCTCTACGAAAACTACGTGGTACCGCTTCCTCCGCAGGAAGTTCGGGCAATGCAGTCCGACAGCGGTGTTGTGATCTCGTGGATACGCAATGAAGAACCGGACCTGCAGGGATATTACCTCTTCCGCGCCGACAATTACGGCGGTGAACTGACTCAGATCTCCCCGTTGATCCCTCCGGACACACTCAATTATCGCGATTCATCGGACTACCTTTCCCCGCGCGGCGAATACTGGTACCTGGTGCAGGCGATCAATTTCACCGGCATCACCAGTCAGTATTCCGTACCAGTGGCGGTCAGCCCCTCCAAGGAAGAGTCTCCGGAACAGGTGCTGGCATTCTGGGGATATTATGAACCGGGCGCCGGCAGACTCTTCTGGCGTGCCCCCGATGATAATATGGTCGCGGGGTACAATCTCTATCGAACGACTACCGGGGATACCACACAATGGATTCTCCTCAATGCAAAGCCGCTAGACCGCACAGTCGGCGAATACCGCGACACGCTGGTCTCCCCAAATCAATTCTATCGCTATCGCATCTGCTCCGTGGATCCGAAAGGTCTTGAAGGCGACATGTCGCACATCGTCTCCTTTGTCACCTTTGAATCCGTCGCTCCACCTCCCGGAGGACTTCGTGTCGTCAGCACCGATGGCACGCCAAAACTGATCTGGAATCAGTCTCAGTTGAAGGAAATTGTCGGCTATCGCATTTACCGTCGCCAGGATAATATCGCCATGGCCATTCATCCTCAGATGCTACCTGCCACGGCTAATGAGTATCAGGACACAACCGCCCAGCGAGGCATGAAGTACTACTACTCCATAAGCTCGGTGGACAGTTGGGGTCGCGAAAGCGAACGTAGCCCGGAGATAGAATACCTGGTTCGCTGAATAGGATTAACCGGCAAATAAGCATATGACAAGTTCCCGATCCACTGGTTGGCTGAGCGCTCCCCTATTCATGGTGATCCTCGTTACCGGAATGGCGATGGCTCAATCTGATTCCTTGACCGCCAAGTCCTCCGGCTCGAGCTCTGCGCTCCGCTTCTCGGGTGAAATTGGGGCGTTTGGCGAACTCTACAATATGTCCGGCCGCCCCGACAACCGACCGTCATCCACCGGGCGGGTATTCCTCCGCTCCACTCTGACTGCCTGGGAATCCATCAGCACCAACCTGAATCTGGTTCTTTCAACCGAAGGGAATTCCGCGCGCCAGGAAATCAACCAGCTTGATTTCAATCCGCGGTGGCGTTGGGGTGAGATGCACCTCGGTGACTTCACGACCGAATACACCCCGCTTACGCTTAACGGCATTCGCGTCCGCGGCGGATCGCTGATGCTGCAGCCAGGGAAGTTCCGGCTCGGTCTGCTCTCCGGTCGAACCAACCGCTCCGTGTCGACTGATTCCGATCGGCGCAGCTACGAACGGACGATCTCTGGTGGAGTGATTGGGATCGGCCAAACCCAGGGGTCACACTTCAATCTCACTTTCCTCACGGCCCGAGACCGCCTTGGTTCGCTGGCAGATATTCCGACCGACACCACGATCGATACGCTCGGCATCGGCGATGATTCCACACAGAACCCGGTCAGTGTGACTCCGCAGGAGAATCTGGTTGTCTCGGCGTTGACAAACCTCAAGCTGTTTGATCGACATGTCACCTGGAGAAGTGAATTCAGCGCGAGTGCCATCACTCGTGATCGCCGCGCCGACCCGGTTGAGTCCGAAGATATCCCCGCTTTCCTCGCCGATATCTTCACCCCACGCGTCAGTAGCGGCGCTGATTACGCCTACACCACTGATCTGAATCTCGATCTCAAGAAGGTCGCGTTCACGGCGGGCTACAAATACATCGGCCCCGGCTATGTCTCCCTTGGAGTTACTTCTCTCCTCCCGGACCGCCAGACGGTCTCTGCCGGTATGCAATACCGTCATTCACGCGGCATGTTTAAGCTGGATGGCTCACACCAGACAGACAACCTGATCGACCAGAAGCTTGCAACAACGACTCGAACCCGCTTCTCCTCGGTCCTCACCTATCGTCTCGCCCGAGGCTGGAATGCCAATGCCGCTGTCACCGTGGCAGGTATGCAAAATGATGCCGCTGTGACCTCTTCCAAGGTCGATTACACCAGTCTGATGCTTCGCACTGGCCAAATCATGACTTTCTCGCGACGCCTCGGTCTCAAGATGCTGTCGCTCGACTATACGTATCAGCATGCCGAGGATCCCACCCCGGGTCGACAAACCAGTCGACTGGCCTCGCACTCGGCTACCCTCGGTAGTGCGATTGGCCTCACCGAATCATTGGAACTGACTGCTCAGTCAGGACTTGTCTCTTCGGAACGCGGCGACTCTCCTTCCGAATTATCACAAACCTATGCTCTCGGCCTCCGCAAATCTGCCTTGCAGGCGCGGCTGATGCTTTCAGCCACCACCACGATCGCCGTGCAATCGCCGCATACCTCTTTCCGCAATGCCTTGCGCGGAAACTACCGGCTGACTCAAACCCTGTCGATGACCGCCGAGGTGGAAACCACCCTGCTTCGAGGCGGTCCGTCCACCAATCAGTACGAGGAGATCGCCTCGCGCCTGATGGTGACCCGGCAATTCTGAACCAACTCGCCACCCTTCCCGAACATCACCTAACCGCTCCGTCTTTGCCGGTACCGTGATCGGCCTGCCGCGCTCCCTGAAAAGCGTTGACAACATGGAGCCCTAATGTATATTATTAAAGAAGTGTTAGGGCCGGGTCTGGCCCTCATACCGTCATCCAGTTACAGCATTACATCATTCAGCACCTAGTAAGGAGTGCCTCATGCGCCAGTTCCTCACTCTCCTGACCGTTCTTTGCCTGGCATTTACGGTCTCACCTATTCTGGCCGGTCCGATCGCCGACTCGCTCGCATTCCAGGGGCGTCTCACCGATGCATCGGATGTCCCGGTTCCCGATGGACCGCGTGACCTCACCATCTCCCTCTGGACTGACTCGGTCGGCGGCACTATGCTCCATAGTGAAGTCGTCGTTGTGACCGTCAGCAAAGGACTCTATTCGACCTGTATCGGCTGCGCCAGCAGCTCGTTTTTTGATATCTTCAAAAGCCAATCCGTTTACCTGCAGGTACAATTGGCCGGATCACCACCGATGACCCCGCGCACCCAGATGCGGAGCGTACCGTTCTCGGTCTCATCGTCGAGCCTTCATAATCAGGGCACAATGCCCGGCGGTTCCGTTATTAGTGCCGCGGTCAGTTCTGTCGGAAACCTCGCCGGTGGCGGCGGCGGTGCAGCAGCCGCTTCGTATGCGCGACTCGCCGCAGATAGTGATGGCGATGGTCATGACGACTTTGTCATCACCGATAGCGCCAGAACGGATGGCGCTCATTCGGTCATGGGTGGGGATCTGGACGGTGACGGAATCCCGGACGTTGCCATTGCCTCAGTGGTGCGTCCCACAACCGCCAGTCTCGCCATCAAAACCAAGGGGACCAGCGCCCAGCGCCTTAGCGCTGGCGGCGACTGCGACGATACCGACTCTGAGATATACGCAGACTGCGACGACGACAATGACGGCATTGTCGACCGCTCCGCTGCCTTGCGCATTACCCCAACCACATCGAGTCTGGCTATCAATAGCAAAGGGACCAGCGCCAAGCGACTGCGCGCCGGCGGTGATTGCGACGACACAGACTCCGAACTCTATACCGACTGCGACGACGACGACGATGGTCTCATAGACCGGTCAGCTGCCTTACGTATTACTCCAACCACCTCGAGTCTGGCGATCAAAACCAAAGGTACCAGCGCCCAACGCCTCAGCGGCGGCACAGACTGCGACGACTTGAGCGCGACCAATTACCTCGACTCTGACGACGACGGTGATGGCATCCCCGAAGATGAAATCGAGTCATCAGTCATGCCCGGAACCTGCAGCGTGGCCATTAAAACCAAAGGGACTGGCGCCGACGCAAATCGCGTCGTCACAACCACCACGCCGGACTCTGTAGTCACCGAACAAACCTTTGAGTTCGAAAACTCCCTCCTCATGCCTGCTCTGATGAAGGCCAAAGAAAAGGCCAATCGAACCAAGTGCTCCAACAATCTGCGCTATCAGTCACCGGTCACTGTCCATGAAGGCGAACTGGCCGTTGATTCCACCGGCTCTGGATTGAACATGTTCTCCGACGACGATGGCGACGGTATCCCGGAGTCCTCAGTAAAGGTCGGCTCGGGTGCATCGCTTCTCGGAGGCGCACTTCCAGGTGGAGCGGTCTTATCGGCACGCTGCGACATTGACGATGACGGCGATGCCGAAGGCGAGATTGTGTCCTCCGTCGTGCCAGGTACGTCCGCTGTAGCCATCAAAACCAAGGGGACCGGCGCTGACAAAAACCGGACAGCAGCAAGCTCCTGCGACGACAGCTCGGCGGTCGACTATTTGGATATCGATGATGACGCCGACGGCATCTCAGAGGCATATGCGGTGAGTTCCGTTGTCGCAGGGTCCGGCGGCGGCGGAGGTGGCGCCGCATCAGCTTCTTACGCCGCGACTGGACGTTGGTACACTGACTCCGACGATGATGGTGTCCCGGAAGGTGACATTGAAGCAATAGTCACTCCCACGACCAACAGTGTCGCTATCAAGACCAAAGGGACCGGTGCCGATGCGAATCGCGTTGTGATCACGCAAACCACCGATACCACTCGTGCATCTACGGTCACATCTGTCGATCTCGATGGCGACGGACTTGCGGACAGATCAGTAACTATGGACTGCGATGATACCGACGGCGGCATAACCGTAGAAGGCGCTTCCAGCGCGGTTAAAATCAAACACAAAGGCTGGGATGGCTTGATCTACGGGCGTATGGCCATCGAAACCGGCGGCAACATTGAAGTTGATTTCGGCGGTAACGGTGTCGGCTTCGTGTCTCAACGGTTTGGCATAGGCGTACTCTCGCCGACGAATCCGCTTGAACACTCTTCAGGCGCGCACTTGACAGCCGGTGGCGTCTGGACCAACGCGTCAGATGAAAATCTCAAAGAGAACTTCCAGCCGGTTGATGGCGCTGAACTGCTCGAGAAGATCGAACAGCTCCCAATTTCCGAGTGGAACTACAAAACTGAATCCGACGAGATCAAGCATATCGGCCCGACCGCCCAGGATTTCCAGGCGACGTTCGGAGTCGGTTCTGATGGCAAGTCGATCTCGACGATCGATCCTTCCGGCATCGCCCTGGCCGCGATTAAGGAACTCAAGAAAGAGAATACCGAACTGAAGAAGCAAATCGAAGAACTCTCTGGCCTGAAGAACGAAATTGAGCAACTCAAGAAGCTGCTCATGGAAAAGAAGTAAACACCATCTGTTGATGGTTTCTTGATTCCGGGGGCGAGTCTTCTATCGACTCGCCCTTTTTACACGCACTACTGCCTGTGACTTTCATTCCGCGCACAGGCCAAAATCTACTTCCGATGATAAGAACGCTGTAAACGATAATTGGGATCACCAAAGGAGTACCGTATGCGTCGCACTCTCGTCTGGAGCCTCACCTTCATCGTGGCCGCCCTTGCTTTTGTCGGCGCTGCGACAGGAGCCCCCTCTACTGTTAGCTACCAGGGTCGTCTCACCAGCTCGTCGGGCACTCCGGTCGCCGATGGCTCCTACTCTATCACCTTCAGCATCTGGACTGACTCGGTCGCCGGCTCAATGATCTGGAGCGAATCACAGACTGTCCAGGTAACCGGCGGTGGGGGACTCTTCTCCACCCAGTTGGGCGGCCTTCAGCCGCTCGGAGGAGAGTTGATCATTCATGCTGACGACGAACTCTTTCTTCAGACCGCCGTTTCGGGTACGCCGCTCTTACCCAGGTTGGCCCTGGGATCGGTTCCGCATGCCTTTGTGTCTTCCAGCGTGAGTCAGACTGTACCGGGGAAAGGCTCTGTTCACATGGGCGTGGGAGAAGACACGACCAAGATCATCACAACCCATGAGAGCTTCTCTAATCTCCTCGACTCCTACGTTCACCTCACCGATGATCGCGCACTCATGGGACTAAAGTCCTACAACCCATCACAATCATATCGGGGCTCCAGTAATAGTGAGATCTCTGGAAGTGTTATTCGGAACTTTCTTGATCTCGATGATGACGCTGATGGCGTCCCGGATGTCGTGGAAGATATGTCGGTCCAGCCTGGAACCGCTACTCTGAGTGTCAGTTCGTCAAAGAGACGTTTTAATCTGATGGACGCCTTCCCTCAGCGCTTTGTGGTGAGTGCCCACGACTCAGACACGGCCAGTTCGGTCAGTTCTGCGTTGGAATCAGACGCGGATGCTGACGGCATCGCTAATGGAAGCGTCTGGGCAAAGGTCGACAACACCGACGTGATCAGTGTCGCCGGAGTTGATGTCGATGAAGACGGCGACACCGATGTTGGCAACTCTTCCTCGGCCAAGATTTCACGTTCGATTCTCAAGACCTTCTTTGAGCGCGGCGATAAACCGACGCAAAGCCAGATCGTTGACAGCGTCGACGAGAACGGCGCATATCATGGCACCACTCGGTACACCGGTTCAGACTTTGAAAGATTCCATGTCAGCCTGATGCCGGACTCGGCTGTCGTTTCAACTGAAGCAAGCAATCCCGATGGGTCATCTTCGAGCCGCATGCGAGTCCGTGTCAACGAACTCGAAGCAAGACTACAGTCAATAGGAATACTGGCCAGGTCAAGCTCCACGAGTTCGCTCACGCCGGATTCGGCTTCTGAGACAATTGAAGTACATGGTGCTGGCGCACAAATTGGAAGAGTCGTCTCTGTTTCGTCGAGCACCGATATCGACAGTGCAGTGACCGAGATCCTCGGGCAGGATGCGACTAGCGCTGGCAGTATTCGACTCACCGCGCAACCAGCCGGACCGACTGTGGTGAATCTTTCGAGTATGGATGCCTCCTCCGGCACGCCCATCATAAAGGGTAGTGCCCTCATGACCTCATCCCCCAGCAGTGTTGCACACTCACTGGAGTGGGATGAAGATGGAGATGGTGTCTTTGATCGCCGGGTCACCGAAGATTGCGATGATGACGACGCCGGAATCTCTATTCAGGCCGGTGTTGCCATTCCCAAGTTCATCAACGTCACAGCCCAGGCTCAGGCTGCCGCGCAAAAGGCTGATATCGGAATGTTGATGGGAGTCGGCTCGGATACTACCATAAAAATCGGTGCCGATGATGATGAGGCTGGAGTCACCATACAGTCCGGAGTCGCCATTCCGAGGTTCATCGAAATGAATGCCAAATCGCAGAGTTCAGCCCATCAAGCCAGCGTTGGACTTGTTATGGGCGCCGGCCCCGATACTGCGGTCGCAGTTTACAGCGACGAATCAGAAACTAAGCTCAGATTCAAGGCACCCCAATCCGGCCATTATACCTTTGATTTTGCATTCACGCCCGCCAGTGGTTCGGTCTCTATGACTGATTCACTTGGCGCGATCTCCATGCAAATGGACGGCGATGGTCGCTTGGGAGTTGGCGGACCGGCTCATGCCAACAATCCCATTGATCATCCCTCCAGTGGGGCACACTTGACTTCCGGCGGTGTCTGGACCAACGCGTCCGACGAAAATCTCAAAGAGAATTTCAGGATGGTAAATGGCGAAGAACTCCTGGAGAAGCTCGAAGAACTTCCGATCAGCCAGTGGAACTACAAGAGTGAATCTGACAATGTGACCCACATCGGCCCGACCGCGCAAGACTTCCAGAAAGTCTTTGGCGTTGGCGAGAACGACAAGACCATCTCGACTATTGATCCCTCCGGTATCGCTCTTGCCGCGATCAAAGAGCTGAATAAACAGAACCTTCAACTCCATGAAGAGAGCAAGAAGATCAGGAAAGAAAATGAACGACTGCAGAAAGAGCTGAATGAGTTGAGAGCCAGAGTCGACAAACTGATCTCCGGCAAATAGACTATCATCACCCGAATGACCACAGGCCAGGCATCATGCCTGGCCTGTTTTGTGACAACCCAAAAGAAGGAGATGTCCCAGCTACCAGGACTCACTTGGTTGTGGTCGTTCGAACATACTCTTCCAGCGACTGCCGGATCATGCTTCGAAGGCTGTCGTCATCCCATGGCTTCGTGAGAAATTTGTGGCAATGCAGAATGCTGTCGGCGATCGGTTGAGGAACCGACTGGGCTTTGGTCGCTCCCGTCAGCATGATCCGGATACAGCGCGGATTCCGAGACTCCATGACAGCCAGCAACTCTGCGCCTGTCATTTCCGGCATGGTGTAATCGCTGATCACCACCGCAAACTCGTGCGTCGCCATTAACTGCATCGCCGACATACAGTCATTAGCCGTGAACAGGGTATATGGTTCGCGGCGCAATGCTCGCTGTAGCGCATTTAGAATAGACGGTTCATCATCCACCAGCAGGATGGCGTGCTTTCCCGCTTCTCCCTGCCCTTCATTCCCACTCATCGAAACCCCCAATTATATCAATTTTTCACTCTTGCTGACTCGACCCGTTTCCGCTGCTCACAATTGCGACGGTGCCCTCAACGATTCGACTCGTTGGCTGGACCGGCTGATCAATTATTCTGTCAATCGCCGCAAGAAGCTCTTCCGGCTGGAACGGCTTTTGCAGAAGCTCACAATCATCTCCCACCACGCCATTCCTTCCTAACACGTCATCTGTGTAACCTGACATGTACAGTGATCGACATCCGGGATACCGCGATCGCACCAGATCCCCCAACTGACGGCCATTCATCCCCGGCATAATAATGTCAGTGATCAGAATGTCAGGAGTGATCTCCCGCCGTCGCAGCATCTCGATCGCTTCCTCGCCCGAAGATGCCTCGATCACCTGATGCCCGGATTGCTCAAGCACTCGCCGTACCAACTGCCTGATCGCATGTTCATCCTCGACGAGACAAACCAGTTTGCTGCCTCTCGCGATTAAAGACTGGCCAGTTTTGTCCTTCGGTGACACTTCGATATGCGATACTGGTTCCGCTGGTAACCAGACTTCAAACGTTGTTCCTTCTCCGACCGCACTCTGTACTGTAACTACGCCATTTGCCTGATGGACTATGCCATAAACGGTAGAAAGTCCCAATCCTGTCCCCTTGCCGACCTCCTTGGTCGTGAAGAACGGATCGAAGACGCGGTCCATGGTTGCCTGATCCATACCGCACCCGGTGTCGCTACAGATCAATTGCACATGCGCAGTCAGATCCGTGAAATCGTTGGCTGATAATAGTGGAGCCATCCCCAGAATCGCCTTGGTCCTCAGGGTGATCTTCCCTCCCTGCGGCATCGCATCTCGCGCGTTCACCACCAGATTCAGGATCACCTGCTCAAGTTGCGCGGGGTCGATCACGACATGCGGAATGTGCGGGTCAAATTCAGTTGTGAGGATGATATTTTCGTCCAGGATACGGCTTAACATCTTTCGTAAATTGTCGATGATCGCATTCACATTAATCGACTGCGGTCGACTTATCTGCTTCCTGCTGTATGCCAGCAGTTGCCGGGTTAACGAAGCGGCCCGATTGCCGGTCTCCAGTATCTGCGCTATATCTTCCCGGTGAGGGTTATCTTCAGGAAAGTGTTTGAGTAACATATGGCTGTGGCCGATGATCACGGTCAACAGGTTATTGAAATCGTGAGCGATCCCACCGGCCAGAATTCCGACTGCCTCCAACTTTTGCGATTGCAGCAACTGCTGTTCGAGATTCCTCTGCAGCGTCATGTCATGTTTGACCGCCACGAAGTGCGCGATCTTTCCCTGACTATCCAAAACAGGCGAAATGGTCGCGCGCTCAACGAACTCATGACCATCCTTGGCGACATTGATCAATTCACCGCGCCAGATCTGACCGGAGGTGATCGTCGACCAGAGTCGCGAATAGAATTCGCTGCTCAGTTTGCCGCTCTTCAGAACAGCCGGAGTTTTGCCGATCGCCTCTTCTGTGCTATAACCGGTCACTCGCGAGAAAGCCGGATTGCAGTACTCGATCGTCCCGAGTGGATCGGTCACTACGATCGCTTCATCTGCTGCCTCGATCGCCGCATTCAACAGCGACTGCCGCAGCACCATTCGATAGTGTTCATCAACGTCGTAGACGATCCCCTCAAGAAACGCCTGCAGGCCATCTGACGAGCTTGAAGGGCTTGCTTGCTCCATCACCCATCGAAAGGTCCCGTCTTTGTGCTGGACACGGTACGAGACATTAAGCGGCATCTGCGACTCGATCGCCTCTTCCCGAGCGCGCTCTACTGCCCCCTGATCGCCCGGATGGATCAAGGGCATTTCGCTGCTATTTACACAAAGGATAAGCTCTTCCGGCGAATAGCCGAAAATTCGCGTCGAACCTCCGCTCGCGAATTCCAGCAGACGCTCGGGACGCATCTGGCGTCGGAAGGCCATCCCCGGCAGATTGTTCATCAGCGATGCCAGCATTCGCTCGCTCTCGCGCAGCGCCTGTTCCGCCTGATTCCGCTGCGATATATCGCGGCACACGCAAAAGATCAGCTTCTGTCCATTGCAGGTCGCTCCGTTGCTCGTGATCTCGACATCCACAAGACTGCCGTCTTTCTGGCGCATGCGGGTTTCAAATTTCTCTCCGGCCGCGTCCGACTTCCTCAGCATTTCGAGAAGTTCTTCTGGCGTCCATGTGGTGTCCCAGTCCCATACATGCAGTGAAGCGGTTTCCTCGACCGTGTACCCGAGCATCTCAGCGAATCGGTTATTGCTTTCGTAGACCGCACCCGTTTCCGTCAACACGACAATGCCATCTCTCGACTGCTCGATCAGGATCCGACGGCGGATCGCTTCCTCCGCCAGCATTCGGTCGGTATCTTTTCGATCTGAGATGTCGCGCACGAAAACCAGGATCGCCGGCTCTCCATCCATGCCGATAACCGTGGCCGTGATCTCCGAATCGCACATCGTCCCATCAGCCTTGACTAGACGTAGCTCCATCGGCGCAAAATGCGTTTCGCCATCCGAACGCCGATTGATCCGTTCGATCACCTCCAGATGCTGTTCTGGGTCGACAAAGTTCAGAACACTCTGACCAAGCAGTGACTCGTCTCTTCCCACACGGAGAATGTCACGCATCGTGCTGTTGAGATAGACTATGATTCCGCTCCGATGAACGATGATCCCATCTGGAGTTGTTTCGATCATTGCCCGAAAACGTTCTTCACTCTCTCTCAGCCGCTGCATTGCGTCGCGTTGCTCCGTGACGTCAAAACAGACGCCCACAAATCCGCTGATCCGGCCGTCTGCTTCACGAAGCGGACGTCCGCCATCCCTGATCCACCGATACTTCCCGTCGTATCTTCTTGCCCGATACTCCAGGTTCATTGACTGTCCACCTTCTATCGCCTTGGATAGCCGGGCCGTGTACAATGGAAGATCCTCTGTATGGATCACCGACTCCCAGTTTTCTCCCGTCTCCTCGACCAGAGATCGACCGGTGAATTCAAGCCAGCGTTGATTGCAGTAGATTCGCTTGCCCGTGGCGTCGGTTCGCCAGGCCATTGCCGGGATCCCCTCGAGCAACGAATGGTAGTTGTCTCGCTCAGACTCGACCTGGCGAAGCAGTTGTTGGTAACCCTGGTCGAAATAGCGGTCAAAAAGTCTGTTGAAGTACCACGCCATGGTCGCTACTACCGCAACCAGGAGCGATGCCCCGACCAGTGAGGTAATAAAGTCTGTTAGATGCTCCAACTGATACTCGCGTACTAGTTGCCGTCCAAAATGCTCCCAGATTAAAACGCGCACGACGACAAACGCAGGAACTGAAATGACTATCCAGAGCCAAACCTTCCCTTGAAACTCCCGTCTCCAGTTTTGCACCGTTTGCTTCATGCAGGATCGACGTGCCCTTCCTGGCGACGCGGCTTACGCATCACCCAGATCTCTCCCGCCGCCGGATCCAGACGAACGATCGCCCTGATCCGGGCGATATTCTGGGCAGTCAGGCAAGTGCCGCTGGCCGCCAGCAATGATCCGGTCATCGTATAAAGATCGCGGGCCAATATGTAGTTTGGCGCAAGATCGGAAGGACCGATTCGCAAAATATTGTCGTTCGCGCGACGGTCATTCATTCGATTGATGTAATCCAGAGTGATCTGAACCAGCCGTGACGGGAAATCCTGATCTGCCATCTCGGCGATCGTCTGACACGCAAATTGGAACGCAAATTCCGGACTTCGCGACGGACGCATGATCAAATGGTCGTAGGCATCAACGATTCCCACGATATAGCTCTCGGTGAGCGTGGAAAGCCCTTTCTGCCCTGTTGGGAAGCCACTGCCATTATACCGTTCGTGATGTTGCTGAATGATCGTCGCGATCCGATCGTAGTAGCTGATCCCCTTCAAGTAATCCGTGCCGCTTTGCGGGTGCGTTTTGTACAGATCCAGCTCTTCCCGACTATAGTCGGCCGCATGCTTTTCTACCAGGAAGATCGGGAAGCCGAGCTTGCCGCCATCATGCAACAACGCTGCTATCTCGAGATCGCGAATCTCCTGACGGCCCAGCTTGCAGAGCTTGCCTATCTCGACCGCGTGTTCCGCGACGCGCCGACTATGGCTTCCCAATTCCGGACGGGCCGACTGGATCAACGTAAAGAAAACTTTGGTGCTGGAATACAGCGCGTCCTCGAGTTGTTCATTCAGGGCGCGGGCAGTATACAGCGCATCAGCAAGCTGGGTTGTTCTCGCTTGCACCTGCTCCTCGAGTTCATTGTTGGCTGCTTCGAGTCTGGCGTTCTGTTGCTGCGTCAGCACGAGGAGACGACGGTTTTCATCATGCAGACGGCCATACTCCACTGCCTGACGGACCGCCAACCGGAGTTCCTCATCCTTCCACGGTTTGAGGAGAAACCGGTAGATCTCTCCGTCGTTGACTGCCTTTTGAACCGCCGCCAGATCGGCCTGGCCGGTGAGCATAAGACGGACAGCGCGTGGCCGCTTTTCCTTGACTCGCGCGAGGAACTCCGCTCCGGTCATCTGCGGCATCCGATGATCCGAGACTATAACATCTATACAATGCGCACTGAGGGTTTCGAGCGCCTCTTTGGGCGAACCGACAAAGTGGCAATGCAACCCGGCCTCATTGTGAAATACGCGTTGAAGCGCACGCAACACCGGTGCTTCATCATCTAAAAACAGCACTTCCGCGGTGGACTGTGTCGCCTCAGCCTGCTCCCGCTGCGGTTCTTCTGTCAATGTGGTCATGTCCGCTCCAGAGTCGACAGTTGGTATTCCACTTCTTCCGGCAACTGCCGGGCGATCTCCTGCTGGTCCGCAGGAAGATCAGCTGTTTCCATCGAACCAATGGCAGGACACGAAAGACCGGTAGCTCGTGCCAGATAGTCAGCCGTCGAGAGTATTTTGTGAGGTGATTCGAACTCCTGCTCCACCGCTTCCGCGTGGTGGTGCTGGACGATCTCCACGATCAGTTTGGGGAAACGCCAGTTAGTGCACAGCGATGCGGCGATCTCCGCATGTGACCCGTGAAACAGCCGCTGTTCCACTTGCCAGTAATCTTCGTTGGTGTGCCGCATGGTGTTGACGATCGCTTTCCAGGACTCCGGCCAGTGATAAGCGACAATGACCTTACCGATGTCGTGGATCAAACCGGCCAGATACAATGAGTCAGCCATCGACGTGAGCTTGTGCACCGCCAACTTGTGAGCGGCAATCGCGGTGGCATTCGAGTGTTTCCAGAATTCCGACATGTCAAAAACATCCACCCGAGGATGCAGAGCGGAGAGACCGGTCATCAGCGAAGCAGCCGTGGTAATATTCTTGATCGTATTCATCCCCAGCACCAGCACCGCCTCCTTGACACTCAATACCGGACGGGCCAGCATATAAAACGGCGAATTCGCCAGATGAACCACGCGCATAGAGAGCGAAGGATCAGCGCTGATCACATTGGCAAGCTCGGTCGCCGATGCACTGTCATCATTCAACAATGAAAACAGCCTGGTCGTCACCTTCGGAAAGGGAGGTAGTGCCGAAAGATGGTCTACAACATCTGAGATCGATTGCGTCATTAATTCACTCCACCATCAATTCAGGTGTTTCCGCTTGTTTCCGTGACTCCAGCGTCATGATCCGCTGGATCTCGGGTGGTGCCGTCGCAAGAACTTCCGGATGCTGTTTCTGGAGGTACACGAGGACCAACTCCATTTCAGTCAGTTGGTTCTTCAGGCTGGCGACATCCTGCCGCAGCTTATAATGAGCGAGCGCTATATAAACATTGGCCTTGAGGTCGCTGTCGGTCCACGGCTTAAGCAGGAATCGGAAGGCTTCTCCCTGGTTGACCGCTCCAAGCACTGCCTGCATATCCGACTGTCCCGAGAGAATGATGCGCAACGTGTCCGGCCAACTGTCGCGGATCTTTTTGATCAGCTCAACGCCGGTCATCCGCGGCATGATATTATCAGTCACTACCAACTGGACCGGACGCGAACGCAACAGCTCCAGCGCTTCTTCACCGCCGGATGCCACCAGAACATCGAATGACTCCCGGTGAAACAGGCGGGTCAACGAACGGAGTATGTTCGGTTCATCATCCACAAATAGTACACTGTAACGATCCATCCGTCGTTCCTCACACCGTTTCCGCCTCTACCGGAGTCAACACGCCGGGGAGAGGAAGTTCTATGCTAAAGGTTGTCCCCCTGCCAGATTCACTTGTCACACTGATATGGCCGCCGTGCCGCTGGATTATCCCATAGGAGATGCTGAGCCCCATACCCGTCCCTTTGCCCGGCGGCTTGGTCGTAAAAAACGGATCGAAAATGCGCGACAAATGCTTGTCGGGTATTCCGGCGCCGTTGTCACGTATCTGGATCTTGATCACATTGTTGCGTTCTGAAGTGCTGATCGTGAGAATTCCCGTGTTCTCCACCGCATGCGCCGAGTTCACGAACATATTCGTGAAGACCTGAACCAGTTGATTCGGAAAGCAGGAGAGGTCCGACAGTTCACCGAATTCGCGCACTATCTCCAGCTTGTATTTCGTTTCGTTGCGCACCAGGTTCAGAGCATCGTCCAATAGACTGTTGATCTGGCAAACCTGCGGTACGTCTCCCTCCACTCTTGCGAAGGTCTTGAGATCGGTGACGATCTTCGAGACGCGCATCAACCCATCCAGCGTCTCTTTCATCAGACCGCTGATATCCCCAAAGATATATTCGATATCAAGTGACTGCCGTGTCGAGCTGACGCGTTCCTGCAGATGCTGGGGTAATTGCACGGCGCGAGTCGTCTCTTCGAGCGCTGTCGTATACAATTTCACCGCTTCCACATATTGCGCCAGGGAGTTGCAGTTGCTGATGACAAACCCCAGCGGATTGTTGATCTCGTGCGCGACCCCTGCGGCCAGTTCGCCGATCGAGGCCAACTTGGCCGTCTGAAGCAACCGCCGCTGCAGGATCTCCCGCTCGGTTACATCGTGGACGATCAACACAACCGCCGCAATACTCTCTTTATGTTTGATCGCATAGGCGATCAGGTCGAGGCGCTTTTCAGTGATCGAATTCGTGAAAGTGTCGCGCTGCATCTCCCCCGTGGCCAGTACCTCTCGCGCCGCACGAAGCATCGGCTCGCGACACGCGTCCGGCAATAACTGGCTCAACGGATGACCGTGATACCCAGCCACCAACGGGCTGATCATCCCCAACAGCTGGACTGCAAATTCATTTAGCAGATGGGTGCATTGGTTGTTGTCGATTGCCACCAGACCAAAGTTCGCGTTCCGGATTATTCCCTGGAGCAGCTCTTTTTCTGCAAAGAGTCGTTCGGTCCGGAAAGCCAGCTCGCGATGTTGCTCCGCAACTTCCGATTCAAGTTGCCGCCGTGCGATCACCAGGTCGCGCTCGATACACGCTTGCTGATAGGCTCGATCAACCAGCGTCAGTAGCTGATCGGGTGTAAACGGCTTTTCGAGAAATCCGAACGGACGAAGTCGTATTGCCTGCGAGACGGATTCATATTCCGCAAAGCCCGTGATGAATATCACCGGGATAGTGGAATCAACAGCGAGGATCTGTTCCGCGACCTCTACCCCCGAAAGTCCGGGCATCCGAATATCAGTGATGATCAACCCAAAGGCA
The DNA here is from genome assembly GCA_016708025.1 of bacterium. Taxonomy (NCBI): domain Bacteria; species bacterium. The sequence goes on from JADJGQ010000003.1 coordinate 470,859, forward strand.
TTCGTGTGGATCAACTCGATCGCTTTTGCTCCATCACCGACCGATTCACATGAAAAGCCGGAGGCGATGATCGCTCGCTGCAGCAGATCACGTATCTCCTTTTCATCGTCGATGAGGAGAACCCGAAACGCCAGCTTTTGTCGCTGCTCTGCAGACATCATTCAGATAGCCACCCCTTTTTGGATAAAAAAGCATCAATCGGACCACATTACTTAAGGTCGACAAATCAAGCAATACCTTGACTTGATTCCATAGATTCAACAATCCACCTCGGCGGCGACGATAGAATAGTATTGAGGAGTGTGATTTTGCTGCCGCTCGCTAGAAAGTCGCCTGGCAAAATCCACTTTCTCTCGCTAAGGGATTGCCTGGCAATTTGATATGTCGAAGATTCTTTTTCTAAGATTTCGCCTGTTCCGTTCCGAAACATGGAGTAGCCCGGTAGATGTCGCGATTTCTTGTTCGCCGACTCAGGAAAGTCTGCCGGCCAGTCAAGCAAGCAAAAGGAGATGTCCATGAAACGGATCAATCTGCTGTCGGCCCTCGCCCTGCTGTTGGTTGCCGGTTCCCTGATGGCCGCCAACCCAAAGTCCAAGTCGGACTACAGTAATGGAAGTGCTTCGTCACCCACTATCCGCGCTTTCACCGGGCAGGTGCTCACCGGATATTATGCCGGTGTTGGTTTACACTGCAGTGGAACACTCAATCACTTTGCGGTAGGGTTTCCTTTCAGTGTACGGTTCGGTCTCGGTTACGCACGCGTAGCGACTGGCGATGCCGTCGCGGCTCGTCGCATTTTCATCGACAACAACACCAACGGCTCGCCGCGAGGCTGGGCTAAGTTGTGGGATACTCGACTTGATGTGCTTTATCCCGTGAAGATCGCCTCACTGCAATACTCCAATGTCTATGGCGGCGTGCGTCACGCCTATTATAACTCGCACTTCGAGTACATCGGCGGCAACGAGACGTTTGATGTTACCACCAATGCCTGGGGTCTTGGCGGCGGTCTGGAATCCTCATTCCCGGTCAGTCCGCGCGTTTCGATGTTGTTCACGGTCGGTGCGGATTATTATTTCCGGAGTGAACTCTCCGGCCATGACACCTATTACCGTCCGAACGGCGACGACCTGCATGCCAAGGAAGATTACACCTATGATGACGCCGATGCAGCGATCGCTCAGCCCGATGTTGAGGTGCGGCTGATGTTCGGTGTCTCGTACAAGTTTTAGTGCAGAGTCCTCGACAGCGTCTGGCCAGGTCCTCGGCCACGCTCCTCCATGCTTGTTCGTGTTAACCTGAACCGAAAGGGGCCGTTCAACCGGCCTCTTTCGTACCAATGGACGGGACTATGCAGAATATCATGAGACTGAATACGCGCGCAATGATGTGTGCTGCTTTGGTACTGACGGGATCTCTGCTGATTGGCGGTTGTGCCACCAGTGGACAGATCTGCACCAAGCCTCCGGTCGCCGCCGAAGAGTTGCAACTCGATAAGCAGCTCAGCAAAGAGATCATCGACGACCACATTTACTTCTCGAAAGAAGCCTCCAGTGGTGGTCGGTCGTTTGGCGGAGGCGGATGTGGGTGTAACTGATGCGCATCAAACCGATCAAACATGCGCTGGCGTCGCTCACCGCTGTGGTACTTGGTTCGACCGCGCTCACCACGCACGCCCAAAATCGCTCGGAAAGCTCCATCCTCTTCTATAGTGAAAAGGATCGGATCAAGGCGACCGAGGCGATGTTCAACCTGACCAGGCAGCTTAAGAATCAGTTTACTCTGAATCTGAATCTGACCTATGATGGTCTGACCGGAGCTTCGCCGACCGGCGGTTCTCCCTCAAAGTATCCGATGACCATTACCCGGTCATCGGGCGGCGGCCGCGTGGTGACTGCCGCAGGAGAGATCCCGATCGACAAGAGCTTCCAGGATACTCGCTTTTCCGGCGACATGGCGCTTTCGCGCAGATTCTGGGAGCGCACCACTTTTACCGTGGGATTGCACCTCTCCAGCGAACATGACTACAAGTCGACCGGTTTCAGCGGCGCCGTCTCTCAGGAATTCGATGGCGGCAAAACTGCCCTCAGCCTCTCCGGTTCGATCGCTCGGGACAATGTCTCCATGCTTGGTGGCATGCCGGAGCCGTTTACCGATATCACGGCAGAGGATGAAGATGATGGCGAGCGACGACTCGGACGAGATGGCCGTCGCAAGACCACCTATGACCTGGTCGCAGGGGTCACTCGCATTCTTGGCAAACGGACCATGCTCCGTTTTAACTATTCGCTATCGGATGCCTCCGGCTACCTGACCGATCCTTACAAGATCATCAGTGTGGTACAGCCAGTTGACTCCGCCGATCCGGGCGAACCAGTGCAGAACCTGCATGAAAAGCGTCCCGACCGAAGAACCGGCAACGCGCTCTTTGGTCAGCTACGCCACTCGATCTCTTTGGGAGTTCTCGATGCTTCCTATCGATACTTCTGGGATGATTGGGGAGTTGTTTCGCATACTACTACTTTTTCCCTGCGCCACGACTTTGGAAAATCCGGCGCGGTGAAACCGTCGATCCGATGGTACCAGCAGTCTCGTGCGGATTTCTCCCGCCCATTCCTGGTTCAGGGAGTGCCGTTACCGCAGTATGCTTCGGCCGACAGCCGTCTGGCCAAATTCTCAGGATTAACCTACGGACTTGGCTACGACCTGCCGATCTCGCTCGCCTCTACCCTGCAACTGTCGTTGGAGTGGTACTCGCAGAGCGGAGACCCAAGCCCGCCGGAAGCGTTCGGACCGCTGCAGGAGTTTGATCTCTTTCCCGACCTGAAAGCGTTTATGCTCCGCATCGGTTATGCCAAAGACTTTTGATCCTCGCAAGGCCCGACTTCAGTCGGGCCTTTTGCATGCCCACGTTTTAGCTGGATACGGGATATCGTTTGCGGAAGGTGATAATGCTGTTCCCCGATTCATGCCGGTAACCCAGCTGATCGGCGAACTTTCTGACCAGGTGGAGCCCCATTCCACCGTGGCGGCGTTTTTCTATCGGAACATCCAGATCCGGAAGTGAGACAGTAGTGATATCAAACAGCTCTGCATCGAAGTCGGTCATCTCAAGTTCAATCCACTCCTCGGTTTGCTCCAGAGTGATCCGAACCGGCTGATGACTCTTTGTGCTGTACTTCACAAGGTTGGTGAAAAGTTCTTCGGCGGCCACAGTCAGTGCAAACGCGGTCTGTTCGTCGAGTGCCCCTTGCCGGGCGAAATCGCCGACAAATCCAAACAGGTCATCGACCGACCCCGCCTCTTTGCGCAGCACACAGGTCATTTTCATGCCGCTATCCCGATACAAGACTGTGACATTCCATGATTATACTAGCCCCTCTGATTTCCCGCCAGACCGTTCTTTCAGCGAATCAGGTGGCCGCTTGACAGCCGCCGCGTCGTGCAGTACCTTCGCGCGACACCACATACCATTGATCCAACTCCCCGGGCAACACGAGAGGGAAATCGATTCCGGAAATGCTGCGCGAAACCTACAACGCCAAGCTGGTTTTAGAGGATGGCCGCCTCTTTCCCGGCAATCGCTTTGGCGCTCGAACCGATGCCATCGGCGAGGTCGTTTTTAATACCGCCATGTCCGGCTATCAGGAAATTCTCACCGACCCGTCTTATTCCGGCCAGATGGTGGTGATGACCGCCCCGCAGATCGGTAATTACGGGATCGCTCAGGATGATGCCGAATCCCGCCAGCTTTTCCTCTCTTCCCTGATCATCAAAGAACTGAGCCGCGTTGCCAGCAACTGGCGGTCGATCCAAACACTCGACGACCATCTGGCGGCTAACAATATCCCGGGGATAGAGGGGCTGGATACTCGCGCACTAGTTCGCCACCTCAGAACATTCGGCGCCATGCGCGGTGTCATTGCGAACATCACCGACGAAGATCGAGACCTGATCGCTCGCGCCCGCGCACATCCTTCCATGGCTGGAGTCGATCTTGCTTCCACAGTCACGCTTGGCCGACGGTACCAATGGGACAGTCAGGAGCTTCTGCTCAATGGTCACTGGCATCAGCAAGATCTCTTTTCAAATTCGATTCAATCATCGCTGCATGTGGTCGTCTATGACTATGGCGTTAAGTATAACATCCTTCGCTGTTTAACCCGGCTCGGCTGCAAAGTAACAGTCGTTCCAGCCTCCACTTCGGCAAACGACATATTGGACATTAAACCGGATGGCCTCCTGCTTTCGAATGGACCCGGCGACCCTGATCCATTGACCTATGCGACAGATAATATCAAAGCGATGCTTGGCCGACTGCCGATAGCCGGTATCTGTCTCGGGCATCAGCTGTTGGCTTTGGCCGCCGGTGGGAAAACGTACAAGCTAAAATTCGGACACCGCGGAAGCAATCATCCGGTGATCGACCATCGCACCGGCAAAGTCCAGATCACTGCCCATAACCACGGCTTTTCCGTTGATGCCGACTCGCTCCGGGATCGCACAGTTGATATCACGCACATCAATCTGAATGACCTGACAGTCGAAGGATTGTCTCTGCGAGATGTCCCGGCCATCGCCGTGCAATATCATCCCGAAGCCTCACCCGGACCGCACGACGCGTTTCCCTTCTTTGACAGTTTCATCGCACTCATGAAGCAATGGCAGGAGCCTCACAGCCATGCCTAAACGTACCGATTTGCACAAGATCCTCGTGATCGGATCCGGCCCGATCGTGATCGGACAGGCATGTGAGTTTGATTATTCCGGCACACAGGCTATCAAGGCGCTTCGCTCCGAAGGGATCGAAGTTATGCTGGTCAATTCCAACCCGGCCACCATTATGACCGACCCAGAGCTGGCCGACCGCACCTATATCGAACCGCTGACCGTTCCCTTCCTCGAAAAGATCATTCAGCGTGACCGTCCGGACGCCATTCTCCCAAGTGTGGGTGGCCAAACGGCGCTCAACCTCGCTCTTGCCCTGCATAAAGCCGGCATACTCGAGAAGTACAACGTCCAGTTGATCGGTGCATCTGCCGAGGCTATTCGCCTCGCCGAAGATAGAGAGCTCTTCAAGCAAGCGATGATCGAGATCGGTCTGGATGTCCCTCGTTCGTCGCTCGTCTCAAACCATGCACAGGCGAAAAGCTTCGCTAAACAGAACGGCTTTCCGATCATTGTCAGACCGAGTTTCACGCTTGGCGGGTCCGGCGGCGGCATTGCTTACAATCTGGAAGAACTCGATTCGATCGTCACTCGTGGCTTCGCCCTCTCTCCAGTCGGACAAGTGCTGGTCGAGGAATCACTGCTTGGCTGGAAAGAATACGAACTTGAAGTTATGCGCGACTGCCGCGATAACTTTGTGGTTATCTGCTCGATCGAGAACTTCGATTCAATGGGTGTCCATACCGGTGACTCTCTTACCGTGGCTCCCGCACAGACACTGACCGATAAGGAGTTTCAGCGGATGCGCGATGCCGCCGCCGCTATCCTCCGTCGTGTCGCCGTGGAAACCGGTGGTTCCAATGTTCAGTTTGGCGTCAATCCCCGCACGGGCCGACTGGTCGTGATCGAAATGAACCCCCGTGTTTCACGCTCCTCTGCACTCGCCTCCAAGGCGACCGGTTTTCCGATCGCCAAGATCGCCGCTAAACTGGCGATCGGTTATACCCTTGATGAGATCCCTAATGATATCACGCGCAAAACTCCTGCCGCGTTCGAACCGGCGATTGATTATGTAGTCACTAAGATTCCGAAATTTGCTTTCGAAAAATTCCCCGGCGCCGATGCATCACTTGGCATCCAGATGAAGTCTGTTGGCGAAGTGATGGCGATTGGCCGAACCTTCAAGGAGTCGCTCTTTAAGGCGCTTCGCTCGCTCGAGGCTATCAAGCCGTTTCGCCCCGGCGCAATGACGCGCGAGCAGTTCACCGCCGCCCTCGCCACCCCCAATGAAAACCGGCTACATTATATAGTACACGCGCTCGATGTCGGCTGGTCGGTTGACGAGGTCAACCGCCTCACGCAGATTGACCCCTGGTTTCTCGACCATGTCGCCCAGTTCGCGGAACTTCAGCGGCAGATCCGGGGTCGAAGCCTTGACTCGATTGAAAATACCGAGCTGAGTCTCGCCAAGAAATTCGGCTTCTCTGACCGCCGTATCGCCTATCTCACCAATTGCGACGAGGATCAGGTCCGTCAGCGACGCCACGATATCAATCTCCGCCCAGTCTTTAAACGAGTGGATACCTGCGCCGGTGAATTTGAGTCATTCACTCCGTATCTTTATTCAACCTATGAAACCGAGGATGAGTCTGAACCGACTGCCCGCAAGAAAGTAATGATCCTCGGTAGCGGCCCCAATCGTATCGGGCAGGGGATCGAATTCGACTACTGCTGTTGTCATGCATCATTTGCGCTCCGCGAAGCCGGTATCGAAAGCATCATGGTCAACTGCAACCCGGAAACGGTTTCGACCGATTACGACACAAGTGACCGGCTCTATTTCGAGCCGCTCACTCTCGAAGATGTACTTGAGATATATGACAAAGAGCGCCCCGATGGCGTGATCGTTCAATTCGGCGGACAGACACCGCTTCGACTCACGATGCCGCTTGCCAACGCCGGCATTCCGATACTCGGCACGCCGCCGGATTCAATCGATCTCGCCGAAGATCGTGAGCGATTTGCGGAATTCCTGAATAGGTTTAAGATCCGTCACCCGGATCATGCGATCGCGCGCACGATGGCCGAAGGTGATGCCGCCGCTCAAAAGCTCGGCTTCCCGCTTCTGGTCAGGCCGTCCTATGTCCTCGGCGGGCGTGGAATGGCGATCATCTATGGCATGGCGCAATTCCATGCCTATCTCGCCTCTGCCTTTGATGCCGCCCCCGGCCAGCCGATCCTGATCGACAAATTCCTGGAGGATGCCTACGAGTTTGATGTCGATGCTCTTTCCGATGGTAAGCAGTGCATTATCGCCGGGATCATGCAACATATCGAAGAGGCCGGCGTGCATAGCGGCGACTCAACCTCTGTTCTCCCTGCTTACATTAATGATGCCGCTCGCATGGAAGAGATTCGTCAGGTGACCCGTCAACTGGCTCGTGAACTCAAAGTGGTCGGCCTGATGAATATCCAGTACGCTGTCGCTGAGGGAGAACTGTATGTGCTGGAGGTTAACCCACGGGCCTCTCGCACTGTCCCGTTTGTCGCCAAGTCGACTGGTGTGCCGCTGGCCAAGATCGCTACTCGTCTGATGCTTGGACAGACACTCGCTGAGATCGGATTGACGCGTGACCTTGAAGTTGACCGCTTTTTCGTCAAATCGCCGGTCTTTCCATTTATCAAATTTCCCGGCGTCGATCCAAAGCTTTCCCCCGAGATGCGCTCAACCGGCGAGGTCCTGGGCATCGGCGACAATTTCGGCACCGCCTTCTACAAAGCACAACTTGCTGCCGGAATCAAACTACCGCATGACGGCAAACTGCTGATCAGCGTCAATGATCGGGACAAAAAGGGGATAGTCGCAATTGCCCGACGATTCGCCTCGCTCGGCTTTTCGATCGTCGCAACCGGTGGAACCGCCGGTTTCCTCCGCGATATGGGGGTAGCGGCAGAGTCCGTCCTCAAGGTCAGCGAAGGTCGACCTAACTGCGTTGATATCATCAAGTCCGGCGATATCGGACTCGTCATAAACACCCCACTGGGAGCAACTTCCGCCCAGGATGGCTGGTCGATCCGGACCGCTGCTATACAGAACGGCATCCCCTGCATCACCACCCTCTCCGGTGCCACCGCCTCGGTCGAGGCAATTGCCGCTTTCCAGGAGGCAAAAATTTCCGTAGCTTCCCTCCAGGAAATACATACGGCCGCGACCGCCGAAATCGGCAAATGACCGATTTATGAGCCGTTTCGGCGAAAGGACATTGTGACCACACCTACGCCAACTGGCTTCCATGGGCTGGGTATCGCCCCTGGTCTGCAACATGCTATCGCAAAACTGAAATTCACCGAACCAACCCCCATCCAACGCAAGTCGATCCCGATCGCCCTTGAGGGGAAAGATCTGATCGCCGTCGCCCAGACGGGAACCGGCAAAACGCTGGGATTCGGCATTCCGATGATCCAGCGGCTCGCTCAGCTAAAAGGCCGCGGCCTCATCCTCGTCCCGACACGCGAATTGGCGATCCAGGTGGATGAATCTCTGATGGCGGTTGGACGCTCCGTTGGTCTTCGCACGGCCGTGTTGATCGGCGGCGTTTCGGAAGTCACCCAGAAAAAAGCGCTCGAAAAACAGCCTCGCATAATTGTCGCCACACCTGGTCGACTGGTTGACCTGATGGAACAGCGAATCGTCAATCTGTCCAATATCGAGATACTCGTACTCGATGAGGCCGACCGGATGCTGGATATGGGCTTTGCCCCGCAACTTAACAAGATCATCCGCATGGTTCCCAAAGTGCGCCAGACCATGCTTTTCTCCGCGACCATGCCGCGCGAGATCGTTTCATTAGCGCAGCAACATATGAAGATCCCGATCCAGATCGAGATCGCCCCGACCGGATCGACTGCGGACAATGTCGAACAGGAAGTCTTCTTCATCGAGAAGGCCGCCAAAAGATATCTCCTTGAAGAACTGCTCAAGCAGTATCAGGGCTCGGTGCTGGTCTTCTCGCGAACTAAGCATGGCGCGAAGAAACTGACTCGCGACATTCGCGGTGCCGGCTTCTCGGCCGCTGAGATACACGCCAATCGTTCACTGGCACAACGACGCGAGGCGCTCGATGGATTCAAGTCCGGCAAGTATCGTGTCCTGATCGCGACGGATATCGCCGCTCGCGGGATCGATGTGATTGGAATTGAACTGGTCGTCAATTTTGATCTGCCGACCAACACTCAGGACTATGTCCACCGCATCGGACGGACAGCTCGCGCCGGACGAGCCGGGAGAGCTATCTCATTCGCCACTTTCGATCAGCGTGAAGATGTTCGGGAGATCGAACGATTGATCCGCTCTGCTTTGGCGGTCAAACAGGTGCCGGCACTTCCATTTGATCGCGCTCCCCGGACGCAGGTCAAATATGAGTCGGAAGTAAGAACCAAGCCGAAGTCTGAGGGTCCGGCCTTTGGCCGCGCGCCGCGTCGCCCCACCGACCGTGAAAAACGGAGAAAGCTGCGCTAGCCGCTTTCCCCTTACTTTATTGCCGCATCCCAGTTCAGCGTTACCAACGTTGAACTGGTGCTCTGATCCGACAACGGAATGTTCACCAGAAAACGCTGCCCATCCGCACTCACCGCGTACCGGTGCTGAATAAGTCCCGCTCCATTGATCCGTTGATTGAACAACTTCTTCGGGACGCCGGCCTCAAAAGATCCCTTGTCTGTCACCACTGGGACCGCCACAAAATCTCCGCTGTTGTCATAGTAGAAGAGCTCTTTGCCATCGGCTCTCCAAGACGGCGCAAATCCAATATTCGCGGTGATCTGCCACTTGCCGCCGGTTGGCGAGTTCTCCCTTACATAAATCTCAAAGCGTCCTGACTCGTTGCTCTGATAAGCAATATATCTGCCGTTGGGGGAAAATCTCGGTCTTCGTTCCTGGTGTGGCGTACTCGTAAACTCAGTGAACTTGCCACTATCACCTGCACTGAGCAGCCAGATGTCCCATTCCCCTGACTGTTGCCCCACTGCGATCGTGCGACCATCTCGCGACCAGTCGCTCGCACCTACATTCCCTCTGGTGGTAAACACAACGCGTGGTTCTCCGATACCATTCGCCTGTTGTTCCATCAGCTTGTACGTACCACCCGCATCATTGCTATACACGATCCTGTTCCCATCCGGGGACCATTTCGGCCAGACATCCGTGTCCGAGGAAAAGGTCAATCGAGTCGGAACCTCACGCACCAGATCGTACACCCAGATATCCTCAGCCTGACTTTGCTGATCGAATAATCCATAGGCCAGTCTCTTTTCATCCGGCGATAATTCAATATCGCGGTATGGCGCTGACGGGCCGATCGTATCGATCGGCTTTCCATCTCGGTTGAACCAGACCAATTTCCCGGCATCCGCAATCGAGCCAACCTGATACACCAATGTTCCGTTGTCGGCGACAGAAAACAGATATGCACCGAAAGCCTGGGCCACGCGCTCGGCTACCGGGACCGACTCGCCGACAATGTCCAATTTGTCCATCGAAAACGGCTGAGCCAAGAGCACGCCTTCCCGAATATGCAGAATGTACCCGGCCGCGCTGTAGTCGATTTGTGACGAAGTACGGAACAACTTCTTACCTTCCGAACCGTCGTTGGAACCAACACAGACCGTATAGATACCGCCGGATTGACTTGACGTGTCGATCTGAATCAGGTAGAGAAAGTGCTTTCCATCTGGCAGCGCACAGGGCCACGCATGCATCAGCTCCTTCTCGGTCTTGGAGAAAGTAGTCGCGGCGGTTGCGGTTCCGCCGCTCGCGGGTACCTTATGCAGTGAATCGCCGACATTATTATCAAAGATAATGTTCCCGTCTTTCCCCCATGTCCCGTCCGAGCCGGCTGCCTCGGTGATCAGTTGGGCGGGGCCACCGGTCACCGCCATCTTCTTCAATTGTCTACCGACAAAGAACGCCAAATATTTACTGTCCGGCGACCAGAAAGGACGGCCAGCCCCCTCGGTTCCGGGAAGCTGGTACAGATCCAGAGAATTCATCGGTCTGACCCAGATGGAGCGCACACTGTTCGAATCAAATGCCTGAACCGCCAGCATCTTCCCGTCGGGAGACAGCTTGAGCCAGTCAAAGCGCATCCCCGTGTAAGGACGCTCAATCGTGAACCGGTGGACTTCCTTCTCAGGTTCCTTTTGCATCAAGCGCATACCGAGCAGACCTAGCGCACTGACGATCGCCACCGCCGCCACGATCCAGCTCGCGTGCAAACGTCGGCGACGTTGTGCCACTACCGGCGCCGGGATACCGATCTGCGAACCACCCGATGTGATCCAATTCAGTTCGCGCTTCAAATCCCCGGCCGACTGCCAGCGATCATCCGGCTCTTTCGCCAGACATTGCGTCACCACTCGCTCCAGCGTTGGCGGCGCCATCGGCTGGATCGCCGAGATCGGTCGCGGCTCTTCTTTCATGATCGATGCGATCAGACTCGCCTGGCTTTTACCTTCGAATGGACGTTTCCCTGTCGCCATCTCATAGAGCACGACACCAAACGAGAAAAGATCGGAACGGGCGTCCGCCTCTTTCCCTTCCAACTGCTCGGGTGACATATACTGGAATGTCCCGACGATCGTCCCTTCGGTTGTCAACGGCGACGAGGTCCGGGTCATCGAAAGATTGGTCACCGCGCCGGTCGTCTGAAATTTCGCCAATCCGAAATCCAGCAGCTTGGCGCCATTCTTGGTGATGATGATATTGGCCGGCTTGAGATCGCGATGAACCAGCCCCTGCTTATGCGCTTTATCGAGCGCATCGGCTATCTGCATAGCGATCTTTAGCAACTCTGCCGTTTGCATCGGCCCCTTTTCCAGCACTTTGGAAAGCGACTCCCCTTCAAGATACTCCATCACCAGGTAGTCGATCCCATCCTGCTGGCCGATATCGTAGAGCGCGCAGATATTCGGATGGTTGAGACTGGAGATCGCACGAGCCTCGCGGTCGAATCGCTGGCGAAGTTCCGGTGTGGCTGCCGTCTGGGAAGGAAGGACTTTGATCGCGACTATTCGATCGATCCGCGTATCTTTGGCCAGGTAGACCTCGCCCATACCGCCGGCACCAAGCGCCGACTGAACTTCATATGGACCCAGCTTTTTTCCCAACAATTCAGACATCCGTACCTCAATAATGATGGAGTTTTGGATATTGGCGCTATGAGTAAGGGGTAACCTAACCCGGTTCGAGAGGACAGAATAGAGTTATTCTATCCATATTGCAAGCGGTTTGTCAGAAGTGATGGAGCGACTTGTGCTCAGGTGAAAAAAAGCACGAGCCCATGGACCAGTAGCTCGTCCGGAGAACCTGAGGATATGCGCTTGAGTAAGGTCTACCGGCCCGCTATCGCATCAGGCAACCCAACTGCAAGATTCGCCTGCTGAAGAACTCACCTGACTCTGGCGATATCGCCGGCTGATCGACGTCGGGCACTGTCACTGATGACGGAATTATTCAGGTAAACCGAGATAGTCTCCCAGCCAGCCACCAGATCAATGTCACCATCGCCATCCATATCGACAGCCTCGACATCAAAGCAATCATGTGGCTCTTCAAGCTGCAAGGGAGCAGCAAACGATCGTGGCCAGACCGCATTTAACAACAGAGTAATACCATTTATCGTCTCATTTGCCAGTGCCAGATCAATGTCGCCATCGCCATCCAGATCGGCGGCAGATATGGCGCGACACATACCGGTCGCACTGCACGTGTCCATGTACGGACCAAACCAACCGTACCCGGAACCATAAAGCACAGTCACCAATTCGGTGAATCTGTTGGTAACCGCCACATCCGGGAACTCATCTTCGTTCAAGTTGGCAATGACAATCCCGTCCGGAATCTGCCCGGCCGACGGGCGCTGCACCTCATCAAAGCTCCCCAGGCTGTTATTGTGATAGACCGATATACTGGATGAATAGTAATTCGAGACTGCCAGATCAATGTAGCCGTCGCCGTCGAGATCCGCTTGAGCAATATTATAGGGGGCAATCCCCGTTGCATCCTGATCTGTCAACATAAACTGACCATTCCCGGCGTTCAGGTATATCTGCAAGCCGACTGAACTGCCAATGAGCGCCAGATCATTTCTTGAGTCGTTATTGAAATCTGCGATGGCCACACCATGCGGTCCATCAAAGAGGTACCATGCCGTGTCGATAACCAGCACACCCGGTGCTATCTGCGTGAAAATGAACAGAGAATCCAGATTAGAGCTGATGGTTACGATATCGAGGTCGTCATCACCATCCAGATCACCAACATCGCCATCGCCCATCATCCTGGTAAACGCTATCTCCGGTTGCGGTGTCAGCTGGCCATGTCCGTCATTGGTCAGAATACCGATTCCCTCCCAGTAATCGAATTTGACGACATCGCTGTCGCCGTCATTATCTATATCAGCGACTTTGAAATTCTCGCTCCCATACGAGCTAGCGGTTCGCAACGGTTCAGCAAAGAGTGGCAACAGATGCGCGGAATCAAGGTTTGACAGCCCTGACTGATTTCCTACCTCATCCAATGCTCGTACGCAGAAAAAGTACTTGCTTGCAGGTAGGAGCGAAGTGAAGACAAAATGTTCAGAGTCGCCGGGCTGGCTTGGCAGCGGCTCACCATCACAGAATAGAGCGTCATCCCAGGTGGCAAAGTCAACGATCGGAACGGTCGAGCATCGAACGTCATACGATGTCGCTCTACCTTTCGATCCGTTGTCGCCGGTTGCTATCCAAGTCAGTCTGACCATGGCAGAACTGACCTGCACGGCTGAAAGACTGGTGATCGGATCCGGCGCCAGATTGTCGATTGCCGGTTTGTTGGGGCCACCATCGCATCCCGATAAGACGACAAAAATCGCCACAAGAAAGCTCGGTAACAATTTTACAAATGTTTGCAGGTGCTGCAATTGGACCTCCCATACCTTAGATTCACCCGACTACTCTTCATAAGATACGCTTTGGTAGAGATTTTCGCCAGTGGCACGTGCAAGCGAGGAGCTAAAGAATCCCATTTTTACCGTGATTGTTGACTAAATTGACGATATTTGCTATTATTACTACAACTTACTTAATGATGAGGCGACGGGAATGGATAGATTGATTTACCTCGACAGTGGTGCCACCACCTTTCCGAAACCTGAAGAGGTCTACCAGGCGATTGATTTCACCTATCGGAACTACGGGGTGAATCCCGGACGGTCCGGTTATGACCTCTGTATCGCTGCCGGAGAAGTAGTTGAAAATACGCGCAAGTTACTGACCAGCTTCTTTAACGGAACCGACCCGAATCGACTGACCTTCGCTTACAATGCGACCGACGCGCTCAATCTGGCTCTGTTCGGGTCTTTGAAATCGGGCGATCATGCCATCACCACCACCCTTGAACATAACTCGGTCCTCCGCCCCCTTTATCATCTCTGGCGGGATCATGGAGTCGAGGTTGACCATGTGCCGTTTGACAAAGACGGCTTTGTCTCCCCCGATGAGATCAAGAAGCTCTTCAAGAAAAATACCAAGGTCGTGGCCGTCAATCACGGATCGAATGTGATCGGAACGGTGCAGGATGTTTCTACAATCGGTAAACTCTGCCGCGAACGCGATGTCACTCTGATCGTTGATGTCTCCCAGACTGCAGGGAAGATCCCCATCGATATGCAGGCAATGAATCTCGACATCATCGCCTTCACTGGTCACAAATCGCTGATGGGGCCGATGGGGATCGGCGGCCTGTATGTGCGCGAGGGAGTTGAGGTTTGTCATACTCGCGCCGGCGGGACTGGCGTCCGGTCAGCTATCCGTTCGCATCTCGACGAATATCCGTACCGCCTCGAGTATGGTACGCCCAATCTCCTCGGCATCGCCGGTCTCCAGGCCGGCGTGAAATGGCTCCAAAAAGAGGGGCTGGAGAATATCGAACGGACCGAAACCAGGATGCTTCGATTACTCCGCGATGGCCTAAAGAAGATCGACGGAATCACACTGTATTGTCAGGACGATCTGGCCAACCATATCGGGGTGCTGTCGTTTAATGTCGATGGAACTGAGGCGGCCGAGGTCGGCACAATGCTGGACGTTGACTACAATATTGCCTGTCGAACCGGACTACATTGCGCGCCGATGGTTCATGAACAGCTCGGCACAGATAAAATTCACGGCTCGGTTCGTTTTGGGATCGGGCCATTTACTGTTGAATCGGATATTGAAACTGCGGTCAGTGCGGTAGCGGAGATCACACAGATGAGACACGCTGTCGCCGCCAACGGCCGCCGGCATTCATAGATCAGGCGGGCGGGTTCAATACCAGCGCGTCGGCCACCATCTCGGTGACGGTTTTTATATCAACACCGAGTTTGTAATGCTTGTTGAGTTCTGACAACTGATCGATGCAGTTGTGGCACGGCGCAACGACCACCTTGGCGCCGGTCGCCGCGATCTGGTCTGCTTTCATTTGTCCGGCCTTGATTCGTCTTTCGGCGTAGCGAGTCATTGACAACTGCCCACCGCCGCCGCCACAGCAGAAATTCTTCTCCCGATTGGGATTCATCTCCACCAGATTCGAAACCGCCTGTCTCAAAACAACGCGCTGTGGATCTACCACGCCGCCGAGCCGCCCGAGATTGCAGGGATCATGGAGTGTCACTGGCTTGGTGTGCTTGCCCGGATCGACCGTGATTTTTTTCTCTGCCAGCATGCGTTCCAATATATCGAGTATGCTGATCTCCGGAATCTCGTGAGGTTTCCCCCGCCACTCCGGTCCCTCCCATCGATTGGCATTAAAGCCGTGGCCGCACTCCCCGAGGATGATGGTTTTGGCGCGGAGTCGTATTGCTGTATCCTGGAGGCGTGAAGCGATCAGCGCCGATTTTTCATCATCACCACTGAACAGCCCATAATTGGTGACATCGTAGTTGTCCGATGCAAAAGTCCAGCTCACTCCGGCAGCATAAAAGATCTTTCCGGCCGCCAGTAACGAAAGCGGATAGAATTTTGCTTCTCGTGGATTGATCGAATACAGGTAGTCGACATCCGTCTTATCCAATGGGAGCTCCGCGGTGGGGTCGCCTGTCTCTCCCTGTAATTCCTCGGTCAACCAGGCGATAGTATCGAGCCATTCCTCTTTCGAGATCCCCATATTATTGCCGCTATTGATCGCGGTGTCGACTGTCGATTGGAGCGAACTCGGAACCAAACCGGCCGATGCCAGCGCGGTACGTCCGCGGCGAATGATCTGGTGGATGCCGATTCCCATCGTGCAATTGAGCGTGCATCGCCCGCACAGAGAACAGCGACCATACAGCGAATCGACCCATGCGGCAACACTGCCGGCATCGAGTGGTCGCGCGCCAACCAGCTTCGGAAAGAACCTCCCCGCGACAGTATGCCTGCTCTTATAGAAATCGGCTATCAACCCGGCCTTGTACGCCGGAATTGCCTCGTTCTCTGGATTGGTCAGGAAATAATGACAGCTATCGGCGCAGAGACCGCAATGCACACAGGTCAGGATCTGCGAAACCAGTTCTCCATCGAGCGTTGCTTCCAGCGAAGCGATTATCTGGTTTAGCTGCTCGGATGTAGCCGGGCTGTCCAGTTTGCATGCGTTGACATCGGGTCCGCTGGTCATCTCTTATGCTCCTGCCTGATCATGTGGAAGCACCCCCCGGCGCCCGAAATACTTACCGAAAGTCACCCGGCTGACGAAGAAAAAGCAGCAATGCCGAATCTTCCCCAGTGGCAGGTAGAGCAGCAGCAGGATCGCACTGATATGCAGAAGCGGCGTCAGGTCTGGTTCATAGATTGCCACAGCAGCCGCCAGTAGAAAGATGTCGACCAGAAGATTGGCCAGGAAATCATCCGGATGGCTGATCGCCCGCAAGTACCGTGTGCTGATCCGCTTTATGAGTAACCCAAAACCAGTCAGACATCCTGCGATCACCGGCGCTACTAAAATTGCATTCCAGAATTGACCAGTTTGCGGAGGCGCGAGCGAAAGCAGAAGCAGCAGAAATGCTGCAAAGATCCCTATATGGTAGATCACTCCGGCGACATACGTCGCTATATGCTGACGCGCGGAATCTTTCTCCCACGGCATCATCCCTTCGACAAACGCATAGCGGATACCCGCGCTTTCACTCCCAACCGCTAGCGCATACGACTTTCTCTCTCCAAAAGAGCGAGCTTTACGCAAAGCAAGGATCAGGCCGACCAGCGCAAATGCAAATGCGCCGATCACCGCATACTTCAGAAGAGAAAGTGGCCCAATCCATAGATCAGACACAGCCATCCGGTTTGGGAAGGCCGGCCAGTTTGCACGCTCCCTTGGCGGGGCCGGAGGGAAACAACTCATAGATACGGCGCAGCGGAAGACCCGATGATTTGCAGACGGCACGGACCATGGGTGCCATATTCGTTTCCAGGAAATGCCCCCGAATAAACTCGATCACTTTCCAATGATCGGGAGTCAGCTCATCAAGTCCCTCTTCGACTTTGGCCAGAACTTTAGCGACCTCGTGGTCCCAGGCAGTCGGGTCAGAAAGAAAGCCCTCTTCGTTCAGTGCCAGAGTCTTCCCCTGTACTTCTATATTCGACATCGCAAATACCTCCGTCGTTACCGAACCAATATACCACCAATTCTGTCTTAAGACCAACAAAATTGTCCACGATGTTTGAGTCGGTAATGTTGTGCGGGAGGCAGAGATATGATGACCGGCCGCCACAAGCTGACGGCCGGTCTGCAAGTATACTAAAGAGTATTACTTCGGAAGGGATTTCATGCAGAAGAACCAGTCGAGACACTCGTAATCGTCGCCGGCATTGTCGACACGGTCTTTCGCCACGCCGCAGGAGCCCGGAGGCGGAATGATCACTTTGTCCCCCGGACGCCAGTCCGCCGGGGTGGCTACCTTATGCTTGTCAGAGGTCTGCATGGCGACCAACAAGCGCATGATCTCGTCGAAATTCCGCCCGTTCGACAACGGATAATAGATTAGGGCACGGATAATTGACTCAGGGTCGATGAAAAAGACCGCGCGAACCGCCTGCGTATTGCTGGCGCCCGGCTGAACCATACCGAACTTCTTGGCAACATCCATGGTCAAGTCAGCGATCACAGGGAATTTGACCTCAACGTTTTCCATCCCGCGATACTTGATCTTCTCTTTGATCGAACGAAGCCAGGCAATGTGGCTGTAGTGGGAATCGATCGACAGACCGATCAATTCGGTGTTCAGTTTCTTGAATTCCGGCTCCATGGAGGCGAAAGTCATAAACTCCGTCGTGCAAACCGGCGTGAAATCCGCCGGATGTGAGAACAGGATCACCCATTTCCCTTTGTAGTCGGCCGGGAAATTGATCTCGCCCTGGGTGGTGACGGCATGAAAGGACGGGGCCTTTTCGCCGATCAGCGGGACGCGAACGTCATCCGTCCTCTGTGCCAATGTCGATTCACTCATGATTTGCTCCTTGTGTATTGGTTGTTCGGTCTCAATTTTTCTTCTTTGTTGCTTTGCCTGTCGCCTCACTGCAGTGATGGCAGATCCCCCGCAATTCGATACGCGTCTCCTGCACCCTTCCTATCATTTGCGCTGCAGCCGGAGTTCGCAGTGCTCTGTACTCACGACTTTGGAAATCGTAGACAGTTTCGCACTGGATGCAGACAAAGTGATGGTGCGGACCGAGATTGGCATCGAAACGGATCCGATCTGGTGATGAATCAACGGTATGTAGCAGGTGCAGATCCCGGAGGAGCCGGACCGCCCGATAGACCGTATCGAGTGAAACTCGCGGAATACGCTTCTGTACTCCCTTGTAGATAGTCTCTACATCGGGATGAAGTTCGCTTGAGGCGACCGCGCGAAAGACTTCTTCGCGAGCGCGCGTCACTTTGACCTGATGCCGATCGCAGATATCGTAGAAGTGATCGATCCGCTGCGCTATTTCTTGCCCGTTTTTCAGTGCCGTCTCCAAATAAGAATCATTACTACCACATGGATAGTACCATCTATAATCGAAATCGGCCAATAGAAGTTCAAACTATTTCAGAAAAAACGCACCTTTGTATACCAAAGAGTACACAATGACGGGTTAAATATCGGATGAAGTTAGTCGGACTAAAACAAAGTAAGACTAACGGGTGTCGGCGCGTAGCTGCGCGACAGTCGCCTTGATCCCGTCGTAGTATGATGTGAATCGAAGAGCAGGGAGTGCGTTGCGCAATCTGCTGCCATCCAGAATGACCGGCTGCTCCTGCAAATAAGCCATCTCTTTCAACTCCCGTAGTAGCGGCGAGAAAAGCCCCAACACCGTCAACATGGTTTTGCCGACCGCCATATACTTTGGTTTATCCATTCCAAATTCAGCGTAGACTTTCTGCGCGAATTCGTGTACGGAGATGGTCTCATCTGATGCGACATTATAAGAAACGCCAAATAGCTCCGGTTGATCGATCAACCCGGTTATGACTGCACCAATATCCGGGGTATAGAAGAACTGATGCGGAGTCTCAACCGGTGCAAAGACATTGGCCGTCTTTCTTTTGGCTGCCGCGCTGAAGACCTGCCAGGCCAGGGAGTTCTCCGCGTCGAAACCGTAGAAATCGGGTAGTCGCAGTGAGAGTACCGACAGCCCATTCTGCCCGTGCGATGCCAGCGCGATATCCTCCTGCTGTTTCCGATACTCTCCCTTAACTGAACAGGGGATTCGAAGATGATCTTCGGTCACCTTTTCAGACTGCGGCAATCCGTAGGGATAGACATTGGTGATCAGGATCAACTTCTTCAGCCCGACCTGTCGCGCCGCTTCGAGACAGACATGCATCATCGGTGGATACTGCGCAAAATCCTTCTTTGTATATGGAAGGCCTATCGCGTAGATCGCCGTGTCGACTTCTGCAAGCGCGGAACGACATCCTTCTATCGTCGTCAGATCCGCGGTCTGGATCTCAACCGACTGACCCGCAAATGCGCGCGTCAACTTCTCCCGGCTTCGACCGACCACGCGAACAGCGAGTCCTTGTTTGAGAATTTCCGGGGTCGCTCCCTTGCCGATCGCGCCCGCCGCACCAAGGATGGCTACTTTTTTCTGCATATGCGGGAGTATACAAAGGCTGATTTTCGCTGTCATCAGTTTTTGATCGAATTGTCAGTGAAATTGGCTGGCCGATCCAACCTGTCCTCTTTAACTTGAGCAGAAGCCGCGACTAGAGAAAGCAGGATGAACTTCAAGATGAATGAACACGCAGATGCCTTCTGGAGAGAATTTCTGGCAACTCTCCCCCCGGACCATCACGCCCACTCGCGTCCGATCCCGGTCGCCGAAGGATTCGGTGACAATCCGGAACTTGCCGAAGAACTTGGGCAGTTGATCCATCAGGGGATCAAGACCGCCACCTGTGCCTCCCTGTGGGAACACGAATTGGAGGGATTGCCGATCCCCCAGGCGGGCCAGTACGAGATAGTCCTGGATGGTCAGAACCGGCCGCTCGCGGTCTACCTCCTGACTGAGGTGACAATCCGCCCCTTTTGACGAAGTGGATGCTTCCTTTGCATTTGAGGAAGGCGAGGGGGACCGTTCATTAGAGACTTGGCGCGAAGGGCACTGGCGGTTCTTTGGCCGCATCCTTAAGCCGCTTGGCCTCGAGGCTGACCCCAAAATGCCACTGATCTGCCAACGATTCCAAGTCGTCCATAAACGATAAAATCGGTCTATTAGTCACCCGGACAGATCAATCCACTGTTTTTGGGGGCGGCTCCGGCCGCCCAACAGATTTCGCTGCTTCGGATGCAACATTTTGTTTCCCGGCTCGTCATTGCTAGTGAGATACCTGAAGACTCATTACGTTTGGCCGGCGCCCCTCTTTTTCAAGGTGGGGCAGGACCTCCCGGCCCGACTTGCACCGAAACAGATTCATAGGCAGTCGATCATGTACGCTTGATTGACCAGGAGTGGCATCATGCGATCGATCTATGCCTTGCGGGGAACTTCCCTGGCTGGTCTGCTCATTATTGCGCTGTTCTCATCATCCCCTTCAATGGCAACATCTCTCACCGCGACAAGTTTCTCGCCGGAATTGGCGCTGAAATCCGCCACCGCTGAGATCAAAGTCGATGGCCGCATCAGTGATAGCGGATGGCAGCATGCCTCAGTGATCGATCAATTTGTGGAGATCCGACCGGGGAACAATACCGCACCCGCAGTCGAGACCAAAGTATGGGCGACCTATGATGACCATGGCATCTATGTTGCGTTTCTCTGCAAAGATGATCCCAACAGCATTCGCTCCACTCTCTGCCAGCGCGACCAGACGACCAGCGACGACATGGTGATGATCGCCCTCGACACCTACGGCAACGGGACCTGGGCCTACGAACTGATGGTTAACCCGCACGGGGTCCAGCGCGATCAACTCTGGTCGGTCTCTGCGCAGACCGATATCGGTTTCGATCTTGGTCTGGGAGTCCGCCGCTATGCGAACTGATTCCGGCTATCAGGTGGAGATAGCGATCCCGTTTGCCAGCCTGCGCTTCCCCGACAGCGATCAACAATCCTGGCGGATCGACTTCCGCCGCGTTCGCCCCCGCGACACGTACATGCAGTACGCCTGGTCGGCGGTCGATCGCAATCAGCAATGCTATCCTTGCCAGTTCGGGACGATCAGCGGAATCGAAAATGTCAATCCCGGTCGTGGGATCGAATTGCTTCCGGCGTTTGTTGGATATCGCACCGGCGAGCGTCTCTCAAGCGAATCTTTTCAGGAGCATGACCCCAAGGGCTCAATGTCACTGACCGGTAAGTATACCACCACATCGGATATCACGATTGAGGCCGCGATCAATCCCGACTTCAGCCAGATCGAATCGGATGCCGGTCAGATCGATGTCAATTCAACTGTCGCCCTGCTCTACCCGGAGCGACGTCCCTTCTTTAATGAAGGGAGTGACATCTTCCAGACGCTCTTTAATTCATTCTATACACGCACAGTCGCCGATCCATCGTTTGCGGCCAAGATCACCGGTCGGCTACCCAAAACTCGCTTTGGACTTCTGAGCGCTGTCGATGAAAACTCTCCGTATCTCATTCCTGTCGGTGAATTCAGCCTGCCCACTTTGAACAGCGGTCGAAGCTATGTTAATGTGCTCCGTGGCACACAGACTTTGGGGAGTGGCTCTCAGATAGGGCTGATGCTGACTGACCGGCGATTCCGCCACGATGGCTCCGGCAATATCCTTTCAGGTGACTATGTCCTTCGCCTTGGGCAGAAGTATGTTATCGATGGTCAGTACCTGATGAGCCACACGGCCGAAATGAATGAACCGACACTGACTGAGCGCTTCAACGGCATTACCTTCGATCATGGGAAATATACGGTCGATTTCGATGGCGAGTCATATTGGGGGACCGCATTCATACAGCGGATTGGACGTTACTCCGAGCACTGGAATCTGACGCTCGACTACAATCAGGTCAGTCCCAGCTATCGCACTCACACCGGGTACGACCCCGTTAATGACCATCGAAGCAGCTCCATCTATGGTTCGGTGACAGCCCGTCCCAAGGGCGGGATCATTGAGACTTTTCAGCCCGGGGGATTTGTCTTTCGACGGTTCAACTTTGACGGCGACCGCCTGAATGAAACCAATGCCCTCAATTGCTTCGTGGGATTCCGGTTCGCGCAGTCCTCGATCTTCATGGCTTACCGCGACATATTTGAGTCTTTTGCCGGATACGACATTGACGGTCTGTATACGCTGGTTGGACAGTTCTCCGCCCGACCGCATAGTCGTCTATCGACCTCGGTGGAGGTTTACTCCGGCACTGCCGTGACTCACTTCCTGCCCGTTCCGGAAAAGGCGAACGAATTGACGGCCGTGCTCGGCCTCAATTTCAAACCGATCGACCGGCTGACGATTGAATCAAACACAACCTATTACTCGATCTCCGATCGCGCAGCCGACACGGCATACTTTGATGGATATATCTCACGAGCGCGTATTCAGTATCAGTTCGCCAAAGAGTTGTCGATCCGACTGGTGGCTCAGTATGACGACTTTGGCCGGGTTTGGTCGGTCGATCCGCTGCTGACCTACCGTCTCAGTCCATTCTCAGTTTTTTATGCCGGTTCAACGATGGACTATCAGGATTGGCCGGATCTCCCCAACGATCCGAATAGCCCCAGCGCATGGCGGCTGGCGCAGCGTCAATTTTTCCTGAAACTGCAGTATCTGTTTCAGGTCTAGCGTATTCTCCCACCCTCCGCCGCCCGTCAGCCCGATGGTGTAACCCACCTCGGGACCGGGCGGCGGACTCCAATTAAACCTTCTCGTCGCCCTTCTTTTGGGCGAATCCTCCGCAATAGTCGGACTATTGACGAATCCTCCACAATCATGGTTCATCTTGACTCTGTTCGGTAATTGCCTGATATTGTCGCTTCAGGTAACGTAGGGACATTTTGCTATGAACAGACATCTTGCATTTTTCTTGCTCTTGTTTCTGGTGATCTCTTCAAGTCTTGTCGAGGCCGCAGATTCAACCTCAATAGTAAAGGTCGGCGTCACGCTCCGCAGTCGTATCGAAACGACTGATTATGCCACCAATCTTGGTTTCAATACCTCGCACTTTCCGATTTCCGGGACAAGTTACTATCGTCAACGTACTGGCCTGATGGTCCAAGTCATGCCAATTCCGAAGTACGAGTTGGGGATCAGGCTGACCAATGAATTCCGGCGCTACTTTGCCCCTACCGGCACAAAACGTACTTATGATGAAGTGGTCTTTGACCAGTTGTATGTCAAAGGAGACAGCATTGGTGGACTGCCGCTAGCTGCAACTATCGGCCGCCAGAACATTACGCTTGGCGAAGGGTTCTTGTTCGCAGAGGGTGGTCCTCTCGATGGTTCTCGCACGGCCTATTTCAACGCGGTCAATCTGGCCTGGCAATTTTCTGCAAAGAGCACTATGCGTGTGATTTTCGCCAATCAGCAGAAAGATGATGACATCCTTCCGGTGATCCATGACCAGCACAAGGGACTCACAGAGGGAGATGAAAAGTCCGCACTAGTCTATTTCAATACTTCGCTCGGCACTATCAAGCTCGAGCCATATCTGATGCAGATGGAGCGTAATGCATCGAGCAAGCTCCCCCATGCCGGAATTGGATGCATCGGCCTTCGCGCCCAGGCACCAATCACGCCGCAGATCACGATCACGGGTGAACTGGCCAAACAGTTCGGTGATTGGGGAGATCAGGATCACACAGCACTGGGTGGCTACGGCTATTTCGAGTGCAAAACCAACTGGCCACTCTATTTCCCATCGATTTTTACTGTGGGAGGCGTTTACCTCACCGGCGATGACGAGTCGACCGCAAAACATGAAGGATGGGATCCGCTCTTTGGCCGCTGGCCGAAGTGGTCCGAGTCGTATGTCTATACACTCACCAATGAGACGGGTGTTGCCTACTGGAGCAATTTTGCTTCATTGTTTCTGAAAACCTCCGCCCCGATCGGATCCGATCTGATCGCCACGATGGAGTACCATTACCTCATGGCGGACGAATGTCCAACGCAAGCGATGCGTTGGAGTTACTCAGTCTTCGCCGATGCGGTTGGCACCTCTCGCGGGGACCTGACTATTATGAAACTGAGTTACCGGATCAAGCCACGCCTGACAGGGCACATCTTGTATGAGCATTTTGACCCGGAATCATTTTATGCAGACTTCGCCAAGTCTTCCTCCTGGATGCGGATGGAAGTGATGTTGACTTTCTAACGTCTGGATATCGACTATGCTCGCAAAACTGATCATAATTTCGCTCTTTGGCCTGATGATCATTGTTATCGGGATCATCGGGATGCGACGGACCAAGACATTTTCGGATTATTTTCTCGGCGGCGGGACGATCGGACCATTCATGACCGCATTCACCTACGGCGCGGCTTACTTCTCGGCGGTGCTGTTCATCGGTTTTGCCGGAAAGGTTGGCTGGGATTTCGGCCTCTCCGGTCTTTGGGTCGGAATCGGCAACGCCGTTGTCGGAGTACTAGGCGTCTGGTGGATCATGGGATGGCGAATCAAACAGATGTCAACCACGTATGGTGTCGACACGATGCCGGAATTCTTCGAAAAGCGG
This sequence comes from bacterium, assembly GCA_016708025.1. Classification (NCBI taxonomy): domain Bacteria; species bacterium. The sequence continues at coordinate 495,700 of JADJGQ010000003.1, forward strand.
TTCCACAGCCCGGCGTTGAAACTGTACAGTTCGATTGCCATTTTTGTTTTCTTTGTCCCGTATTCAGCCGCGGTCTTTATTGGACTGACCTACCTCTTTCAAGTGAATTTCGGCATAGACTTCGGCCTGGCTCTTCTCTTCATGGGGATCTTCACTGCGCTCTACCTGGTCATGGGCGGATATAAGTCGATGACTATGATCGACGTCATTTTTGGGATCATCATGGCTATCGGTACGGTTGTACTCCTGGCGACAACACTGGATAAGACCGGCGGGTTCAGTATGCTCAAGACCGATCTGAGCGCAATACATCCAAAACTGATCGACCCGGTTGGCCCTCCCGGACTCTGGCCGCTCTTTTCGCTCGTCTTCCTGACTTCAGTGGCGCCGTTCGCCATGCCGCAATTGGTGCAGAAGTTTTATGCGATCAAAGATCAACGCTCGATCCATATCGGGATGGTAGCGTCAACGCTGTTTGCGCTCTTGATCGGCGGCGTTGCTTATTTTTCCGGCGCAACCTGCCGCGTGTTGATGTCTCCGGAATCTTCTCCCTCTGCATTCAGTAACGGCAAACCTATCTTCGATGCACTCATGCCCGAGCTGCTGGCCAATATCATTCCGCAGTCGCTCTCTATTCTGATGTTGCTGTTGATCCTGTCGGCCTCTATGTCCACGCTGGCGGCACTGGTTCTGATCTCCAGTTCATCGGTCGCCAAGGATGTCTATGCCGGCTTCATTAATAAGAAGGTTACCGATAGACAACTGACCATGCTGATGCGAATCTGTTCTGCCGTCTTCGTATTGCTTTCGGTGGTCCTGGCCTACTTCAAGCCAGCATCCATCGTGGCTATTCTGGGAATTTCGTGGGGAGCGATAGGCTCGGCGTTTTTGGGACCGTTCGTTTGGGGTCTTCTCTGGAAACGGACCTCCAAACTGGCGGCGATCACATCATCGGTGGTCAGCCTGGCGCTCTGCGTCGGGCTGTATATTAGTGGGACCCCTCACCGCAGGCAGGGACGATCGGAATGCTCGCCTCCCTTATCTCTGCTCCGTTGATCAGCCTGGTTCTGCCCGACCGGCAGGCTGCGTCCGCGCAGAACCGATAGCGCGGTTCACTCCTCTGCTACTCTATACTATAATAGAGGAGCGGTCCAGAAAACCGGACTACTGTCAGTCCTTTTCTTCGGCGTAGCCGCTGAGCACCCGATTGACGTGGGAGCAAACATTGTCACACAACGAAAAGACCCTCGGATTGGCAATAGAATAGAGGACGAAAGACCCCTGTTTCGTCTTTTTGACCATACCGGCGCGGGCAAGGATCCCGAGGTGACGGGAGATATTCGGCTGGGTCCAGTCGAACAGCGCGACCAGATCCTGTACCGATTTTTCCCCGGACTTCAAGGCCCGCAGGAGTTTAAGCCGGGTCGGGTCGGACAATGCCTGGAAGCATCCGGCGACCAGTTCGAGCATTTGCTCGGGCATCTGCGAAAAATCTGTTGCTTTTTTTGTTGGCACATTTATATATAACTATATGTTTATCTGTTTGTCAAGAGCCGACAAAAAAAAAGTTGACCATAAAGGAAGAGGTATGAGAACAACCCTGTTACTTTCCGGATTGCTGCTCGCCGCGGCGCTCACCGGATGTAGTTCCAGCGAACAGACGGCGAATACCGCAACCGGAACCCCCAAGCCGGTCAGCGCGGTCAAAGCGGATCGTCTGACGACCGGCGCGCATGACGAGATCATGGGGACAGTCCGCGCCCGCAACACCGCCGACCTGAGCACCAAGGTTCAGGCGCGCATCGACCGGATCCCGGTAGTGATCGGCAGTCGGGTAAACAGAGGCGGCACACTGGCCGAACTGGATACCCGCGAATTCAAGGCCCGCGTTCAGCAGGCGCGCGCCGTGAAGGAGCAAGCCGATCTGGATCTGACCCGCTACACGTCGCTATTGGACAAAGATGCCGTCACCAAGCAGGAGTTTGACGCAGTCAAGGCGCGGGCATCGGTAGCAGAAGCGAATCTCGATGAAGCCGAAGCGCTCATGAGCTACGCGACAATCACCGCCCCCTTCTCCGGAGTCGTGACACGCAAGATGGTTGATGTCGGCGATTTGGCGATACCCGGCCAGCCGCTTTTCACTCTCGAGGAAGAATCAGCGCCGCAGTTTGTGGTCACCATTCCGGAATCACAGCGCACTAAGATCGCTATCGGCGATCAGGTGCAGGTAGAAATATCATCGCTGGACACCGCCATCACCGGCACGGTGAAGGAGCTCTCCCCCAGCGCAGACCCGGTGACCCGGTCGTTTATCGTGAAGATCGATCTTCCAGCCTCGATCGCGCGCCCCGGCCAATTCGGTCGGTTGCTTCTTTCTGTCGGAGGGGATGAGTCGATCTACATTCCCAGCGCGGCGCTGGTTCGTCTTAATGCGGAGAATGTCGCGGTGCTTAAGTTTGTCCGAACTGGACGTTCCCTTGGCGACAAGATCGAGATTCTTGCCGGACTGGAGAGCCACGACCTGGTCGTGACCCGTGGATTGACCGGTCTAGTCGATGGCGACAAAGTTGAGGTCCAGCCATGAGCCAGGAACATCACACAGTTCCGGCCCACGGCCTCGCTGGCATGCTGGCGAAGGGGTTCATTAATTCCAAACTGACCCCACTGCTTATTTTAACTTCAGTACTGCTTGGCGCATTTGCGGTGGCGATGCTCCCCCGCGAAGAAGAACCGCAGATCAAAGTGCCGATGGTTGACGTCATGGTTTCGGTCCCCGGCTTCACCGCCAAGGAAGTCGAAAACCGCGTCACCGCTCCCATGGAGAAACTGATCTGGGAGATTCCCGGAGTTGAATATGTCTACTCCATCTCCCGCCCCGAAGAAGCGCTGGTGATCGTGCGTTATCTCGTCGGTGAGGATGTCGAGAAGAGCCTGGTCAAGCTGAACCAGAAACTCCAATCGAACTTCGACAAGATCCCGCCGAATGTTTCTTTCCCACTGCTGAAGCCCCGCTCGATCGATGATGTCCCGATCCTTGCGATGACCTTCCATAGCGCGGAACTGGATCATTACTCGCTCCGGCGCGTGGTCGCCGAGGTCGAGGATCAGATCAAGCAGGTGCGCGATGTCTCAGAGACAAACATAATCGGCGGACTCCGCCGTCAATACCGGATTCAGCTCGACCCGGAAGCGCTCGCCGCGCGGCAACTTGACCCGTTACAGATCATCCCGGTGCTCCGTCAGGCAAATCGCCAGAACAAGGCCGGGTCGCTGGTATACAACAATCAGGAAGTGGTAATCGAGACCGGCGGATTTATCCGCTCGAAAGAGGATGCCGAAAAGGTTGTCCTCGGGGTCTATAACAACTCCCCGATCTACCTTCGCGATGTCGCCAAGATCATCGATGGTCCGGAGGAGCTGAATCAGGTTGTTTTGTTTGGTTCGGGAGCCGCGATCGGCCCGCATCACGAGGAGGAAGCGGCGGTCACGCTTTCAATTGCCAAGCGTCCAGGGACCAATGCGATCCAGGTCGCCGAACATGTTCTGGAGAAAGTCCATTTCCTCGAAGGAAAAGTGATCCCGTCGAATGTTGATATGACGATCACCCGCCACTATGGCGAAACAGCCGAAGAGAAATCGAACGAGCTGCTATTCCATATGATGATCGCGGTTTTTTCCGTGTCGTTGCTCATCCTGCTGGCCCTGGGATGGCGCGAATCGATCATCGTAGCGCTGGCGATACCATCAACTCTCGCGCTCACTCTTCTTGTATTTTATCTTGCCGGATTTACGCTCAATCGTATTACGCTTTTCGCGCTGATCTTCTCAATCGGTATTCTGGTGGATGATGCGATCGTGGTGGTGGAGAATATCACCAGGCACTTGCATCTTGCGCAGAACAAGGGGCGACATTGGGCGAAGATCGCGATCGATGCCGTCTCCGAGGTAGGCAATCCCACTATCCTTGCCACCTGGGCGGTGATCGCGGCAGTGTTGCCGATGGCGTTTGTCGGCGGACTGATGGGGCCATACATGCGGCCGATCCCGATCGGCGCGACCGCGGCAATGCTCTTCTCGCTGGTGGTCGCATTTATCGTGACGCCATGGGCGGCAGTGCGTGTACTCAAATGGGGAAAATCGAAAGAGCATATCATTCATGATGCATCCAATGAGGATTGGTCAACGCGCGCATATCGCCGTCAGATGACCAAACTGATCACCAAGCCGAAAACCCGAATGATCTACCTGACCACTATCACCGTGCTGTTGGTTGGAGCGATGGCGCTTGTCGGCATCGGCTGGGTGCAGGTGAAGATGCTCCCGTTCGACAACAAAAACGAATTCCAGGTTATCATTAATATGCCGGAGGGGAGTTCGCTCGAAGAGACTGTCCAGGCCTCTCGCGAGATCGCCGGAGCAATCGCCAAAGAGTCCGAGGTAACGGATTACCAGATCTATGCGGGGAATGCATCGCCATTCAATTTTAACGGTCTGGTGCGGCATTACTTCATGCGGCGCGGCTCTTATTCTGCGGATATCCAGGTCAACCTGGTCGGGAAGGGTGAGCGGTCTGACCAGTCGCACGATATCGCCAAGCGGGTACGCCCGCGCGTGGATGATATCGCGAAGAAGTATCGCGCGGCGGTGGCGATCGCCGAGGTACCACCCGGCCCGCCGGTCTTACAGACTCTGGTAGCGGAGATCTATGGACCGACTGATTCCACCCGCACCGCGCTTTCGCGCAAGGTCGAGGAGATCTTCAAATCGACGCCCGGCGTGGTTGATGTTGACGCCTACGAAGAGATGGATCAGCCAAAACTGACTTTCACGATCGATCATGAAAAAGCGGCGCTCCACGGCATCACCGCCGGAGATGATCGGCCAGTCGGTGAAACTTGCGGTCCAGCGGGATACAGGTCGACATCGGACATCGCGACAATGAGCGCGAAGATGTCGCGTTAATACTGGAACTCCCCCGCGCGCAGAAAACCTCCGCGGCGGATATTCTCGGCCTGCAGATACGGATGCCGAACACGGTTCAGTCGGCGAATGCCGCCGATGCACCGCTGGTGCCGCTGCGAGAACTGGTGACGGTAATTGATACGATTGCGGAGAAAACAATCTATCGGAAAAACCTTATGCCGGTGACATATATCATCGGCGATGTCGCGGGTGAGATCGAGTCGCCGGTGTACGCCATCATGGATATGAACAAAAAGCTGGAGAAGCTTGAGATGATCCAGTATGGCGGGACAGAGAATAAGCTGCAGATTCTCAATGCGAGTATGCCGTTCTCCACTCTCGAGCCCGCACTTAAGTGGGATGGTGAGTGGCATATCACGATAGAGGTCTTCCGCGATCTGGGGATCGCATTCGCCGCAGTACTGATCCTGATCTATATTCTGATGGTGGGATGGTTCCAGTCGCTGTTGACGCCGATCATCGTGATGGCGGCGATTCCGTTCTCGCTCATTGGGATCATGCCGGCGCATGGCGCGATGGGGGCGTTTTTCACGGCAACCTCGATGATCGGATTTATGGCGGGGGCGGGAATTGTCATACGAAACTCAATCATTCTGGTCGATTTCATTGAGCTTCGTCTAAAGGAAGGGATGCCGCTGGCGGAAGCGGTGATCGATGCCGGCGCGGTGCGGTTCCGTCCGATGTTGCTCACGGCCGGCGCAGTGATTGTCGGTGCAGGAGTGATTTTGTTCGACCCGATCTTCCAGGGTCTGGCGATCGCATTGATGGCGGGCGAGGTCGCCTCGCTGTTGATCAGCCGTGTGGCGGTCCCGATTCTGTATTATGTCGGGCATAAGAAGCAGTATCCTGTGGCGTAAAATGTATGCCCTTCGACTTCGCTCAGGGCGACGATTATAGTACTTGAAGAGATCAGATGGCGGGTTCGGAAACGGACTCGCCTTTCTTATGCTCATCGCTCCCCACTGCCTCACCACTGCCTCACCATTGCCTCATCCTTCCCCTTCCCCCGCCTCATCCTCCGCCCGGAAAAGCCTAATCCTGAACTTGATTCAGGATCCATGGGCGGTGCCGGGGTGGAATCATCAGGTTGTTGGAGGAGAATCGATTGACCTTTGGCGGCTGGCGTTGGGTTTTGGTTCGATATCAGATTGCCGCCGAAGCGTGGGATGGTCCCTCTACTAGAGGGGGGAGTTCAGGGAGCGCTAGCGGGGTAATACGGGAGGGGATAGAGCATTGGCAGGATTTTTGAAGCTTGGCGTCCCGGCCCACGGCAGGCGAATGAGAGCAGCTCATTTAGTGATTGCCAAGCGGCTTCCTACTATGCAATTTAGAAGCAACAAGTGAGCAGAAAACAAGATGGGTAATCGAACAAAGAGCGCCAATTCAGAATTTAGGCTTGCAATTACTGAACAAGATGTCTTTCGAGCTAGAATTGCTGGCGAACTTGTGAAGCGTCGTAAACGTCCGACGTTGATAGACTTGTTCGCTGGAGCGGGGGATGACGCTCGGCTTCACCAAGGGACTCGGGCACTGTTTTGAGCCGGTGTGGGCAAATGATATTGATGAGGCTTCCGTTACAACCTACCACTTGAATTTTGACTGCCACTGTGTGTCAGGAGACCTTATAGATATTTTGGCTGCCAGGAGTTACAAGATTCCTCATGCAGACGTGGTCATTGGAGGGCCACCATGCCAAGGGTTCAGCCTGCTTAACAAGAATCGGGACGGTGATCCGAGGAAGCAACTATGGAGACCGTTTCTTGATGTAGTCAAGCACTCTAAGGCAAAGCTGTTTGTCATGGAAAACGTCCCGCAGTTGCTTGGTACACCAGAGCATACAGAGATTCTTGGTTATGCCAAGAAACTAGGTTTTCAGACCGAGTCGCGTGTATTATGCGCAGCAGACTATGGAGTATCCCAGAAGCGGTATCGCGCCTTCATTATTGGGTGTTCATTTGCAGATCCGAGGATCTCCTTCCCGCCTAAGAAATCGCATTATAACCCTTGTAATGGCAGCACTCTTGATTTATTAGAATCGAATGGTGCATTTTTGACAAATCCCCAAAAATGGAGGACAGTCAGAGATGCAATAGCGGATCTTCCACAGCCAACAGGTACCGAAATAGCTGCAGTAGCGCCACCATTCGACCTTCATTTCGGCAGGACGCCGACTCAGAAGTCCCTTCAAAGATATCGTGCAATTCCAGAAGAAGGAATGAACAGGTTCGACCTACAACGACGCGCCCTTAAATTGACTCCAGATTGCTGGATAAGGAAGACTTCCGGCGGGACTGACCTGTTTGGGCGCTTATGGTGGGATAAACCCGCTTTAACTATTCGAACAGAATTCTTCAAGCCAGAAAAAGGTCGGTACCTTCATCCGTGTGAACATCGGCCGATTACGCACAGGGAAGCGGCGCGCCTGCAGAGTTTTCCAGATGATTTTCTATTCCACGGTTCAAAGACTCAAATCGCAAAACAGATCGGCAACGCAGTTCCTCCAATGTTAGCTGCTCGAGTCGCAGACTGCGTTTTTTCTCTTTGGCTCTCTCAGGAACAAGCTACATGAGCGACGTTTTTTCTAGTAAGAAGCGCAGCGAGATAATGTCGCTTGTGAAGGGGCGCGATACAACACCCGAAAGAATAGTAAGATCACTCCTTCATCGAAATGGATATCGCTTTTCTGTTCATCGGTCGGACCTACCCGGAAGACCCGATATAGTTCTAACAAGACATCGTACTGTTGTATTTGTAAATGGCTGTTTCTGGCATGACCACAAAGGATGCAAAAGAGCAAGTAAACCACAAAGTAATAGATTGTTCTGGATGGAGAAAATTGAATCTACTAGGATGCGGGATCAACGGAATGGCAGATTATTGCGAAAATTGGGTTGGCGTGTTTTGACCGTATGGGAATGTGAAACCAAGCGCGACAACTTCCTGGCATCAAAGATTCGGAATTATTTCCAACGATAGGCGGACAAAAACAATGCCAAGACGGACAAAATGTGAGCAACCCGAGTCCCACCGAATCGAACTAATCGACTTATTGATGAATTTTGAGGCGGAGCTCAGATCCAAAGACCTACGTCGAAAAGTCCTCTCACTAGTCGACGCATATCGATTGCTGCACAACTTAGGAAGTTCACTAATTCCAATGGAGATTGCCAAGTCGGCCAGGGATCGCATTCTTTGCTACTTTAGGAAATACCCTTCGACGATAATCGATGGAGAGGAAATCATGGTGGTTTCCGGAATTAGTGAGTGGGCAAGAAGGGTGCGAGAGCTTAGAGTTCAATTTGGATGGAGCATCATTAGTGGAATCACAGCCAAGGAGATGCTGAAAGAGGAATCTCCTCTTGTCATTAACGGCGTTGAAATCAGCGAAATGAAACCGAATCAGTATTTTCTCGCGAGCCCAGAAGAAGATCGGGAGGCTGCTAGGCGTTGGCATGTAGCCAACGACATCCGAAAGGGAAAAGGCGGCTCGAAAGAGAAAATTATTGAATTCTTCCGTCAAAACGTGGGTCAGCCAATAAGCGGAGAAGAATTACGTTACGCTGCTAATGACAAATCAGAATGGGCCAGACGTGTGAGAGAACTCAGAACTGAAAATGGCTGGCCAATTGTTACACGCAATACCGGCAGACCAGATCTACCTGTTGGAATGTATGTGCTCGAACAGGACCGACAGAGCCCCGAACATGACAGGAACATTCCCGATTTGGTACGACGCACAGTCCTCGAACAAGCAAAGTACCGTTGTGCTAACTGCAAATGGCATCACAAGAAGTGGAATCGATCGGACCCGCGATTTCTCGAGCTTCACCACAGTGTTCCGCATTCTCACGGTGGAAAGAATGAAGCCGAGAATCTCATTGTATTATGTAACGTCTGTCACGATCAGATTCACAAGAAACGTCGATAGTCCCCCCTACTTCCGCACCTAGCGTGTACTGGCCGTACATGTCCTTGGCGTAGTCCATCTCTTTATCCCAGCCGAAGTACTTCCCCATCTCGCGGGCAGGTTCGGTATCATCGACGTTATACCCCAACACCGTAAAGCCGGTCTTTTCGAGCAGCTCCTGCGTAAACGGGCAGCGGCCATCGGACCACGGCACATATTTCTCGTCCGGCCCGCTCAGTTTCGGATGGAGATTGTAGATCATGAAATATCCCCCCGGCTTAAGCAGATCGTAGATAGTTTTCACATAGGCGGAATCAGTGACCCCCAACTGCACCAGCATGCGCGGGTCAACCTCGCGCTCCGGATGAATGTACCCATGCTTGAGCGTGTTCTTGGAAATAAACAGATCGTAGCCCTCGCCGACAATGGCGCGCGTCGCGCTGTCTGCGGGGAATGAACCGAACGCGAGCGTGAGGTGTCCCGGCGCTCCCTCCCCTGCCACACGCGCACGCGCGATATAGCCGGCATCGGCAGGCTGCGCATAGAGCAGTTTGAGAAGCGGGTCAACTTCGATACCGGTGACATTCGCGCCGCAGGAGGCCATCAGGCGGAGATGGCCGATCGAACCGAAGCCGTAGTCGGCAATACGGGCGGAATCCAATTTTGCCAGGCCGGCTATGCCGACGAGGTCGAGCGCGCGGGCGAAGGCGAGCGGTGTGCCATAGCGGGTGAAGTAGTAGAACTCTTCGCCGACATCGCGTCTTTCGTAGCCTTCAATGGATTGCTTCGTCGCTTCGCTCCTCGCAATGACATTGGACGTGTCTGTGGCTTTTTTGTATTCAGCTTCGGACATGTATGAGCGGGTCGTTTTGTTGACATAAACGACGCGGGATTCGATCGACGGTAGATCGGGGACCGCCGCGAGGAATTGTTTGGCGATGGGTGAAGTGACGAAAGTCGCAAGCGTGTCCGCCTGGAGATTCAGCACTTCGAGTGCGGTGAGGGTGTCGCCGGTGGTGTCGGTCTGGGCGACGGATGATCCGGCGAGGGTGGCGCTGATGAGAAGCGCGATTGCAAAGATGGTGCGAAGGTGGCGCATTCTGGTTTCCCTTATGTTTACTCGGGCAGACGAGGACGTCTGCCGCGCAAAGTCATTGCGAGCGTAGCGAAGCAATCCATTGATTCCGCGCGAAGCGCAGCCTCCCATACTTACGGTAAGGTAACGGTTCAGTTGCAGGGATGCGAGGGGGAAATTGCGCCCTCACCGTCCGCCGATAGCAGGCCCCCTCTCCCAGAGGGAGAGGAGAAATTTCTGAGGGATTGGATGTAGGGGGCCTTCGTTGGCCGGGCGAAGATGGGTGGATGTTCGAAAAAAGCCTCCGGAGAGTATCCGGAGGCTTTTTCGTATACACGTCCGTGTGCAAGTCCGCAAAGGGACGGGCATTTCTCTTTACGGACAATTGGGCAAGGTCGGGCGTGGTACCTGCGTCAGATAGGCTATCAAGAGCGACAGATCAGACAGGTCGATAGAGCCTGTGGTGTTGACGTTCGCTTCCGGCAGGCATGGCAGGACCGGACGCGGAACAATTGTCAGATAGCTGATGAGCAGAGAGAGATCCGACAGGTCAGGCGTTTCAATAACGCCATCGTTCACATTGCCGGTGGTGCCAACACAGCAACTGACTGTCTGGCAGGAATCGCCGACACCATCGCCATCAGAATCCTCCTGCAACGGATTGTATTTGTTGGGGCAATTGTCGCACAGATCGCCGATCAGATCGAAATCGACATCAGACTGCGTTGGATTTGAGACAGTCGGGCAGTTGTCACAGATCGCCAACTCCATCCAGGTCGCCATCAAGCTGAGTCGGATTCGAGATGGTCGGGCAATTGTCGCAGGCATCACCAAAGGTGTCGGCATCGGTATCGAGCTGATTGTTGTTCGTTACCGCTCTGCAGTTGTCGCAGGCATCGCCAAGCGTGTCGAGATCGGAGTTGACCTGCGAGGGATTGGGCGTGAAGTCGCAATTATCGAGCGAATCGATAATGCCGTCATTGTCTGTGTCACAGGCGAAAACATTCTCAAAGATGACATCCTGATCGACACCATTGCGGCCATCGTTCCAGACGATGCCGAAGGGATTGATCAGGTTGAAATCCGAATCGAAATAGGACCCGATGTATTGTCCCAAAGGACGCGGAATGGTGCTAACCGGTGGGAATGGACCATTGCGCGTGAGTATGCAATCCTGAAACGTAACGCCACAGTCGCGCGAGATGGATGACCAGATCTCGACGGCGTTGTTGGCCAGGTCATTGCGACGGTCGTTGTAGCTGACTATCACCGCGCCGGTGTTGCGGTCGAGAGTGATCGTCGGCGCCCATTGATCGCGTCCATTACCAACCGGGTCCTGATTGACGCGCATCGGCGGGAGGAATGATCCGGGAGCTCCGCCAGCCGGACTGACGGTCATCCAGATATCGATATCGGTTCCGGTCGGACCGGGAGCATCCCAGACAATATAGACATAACTGGGACATCCGCCGGCAACACCTTGTCAATCGCGAGGTCAACCGTATTGGCGACTTCGATTCCCGGAGCGAGTGTGGGAGGTACAGGAAGAATTCCACCGGTAATGATTGCGGCAGGGACCATGGCGCACCGCCGGTAGGAGTCGGGTTCCAAGACATCACGATGTTACCTGCCAGAATGTCGCGCCAGATACAGTAAGTCGCGCCGGGAGGGAGAAATCCTGTTCCGGCTGGGCCGGCAAAATCGAGGGCTGGCTTATGTCCTGCAGATACGCGCCATGCGGCATGCCCGGCATGACTGGGGCGGGCCGAGAAAGTGCCGGATAGGGGAAAGGTCCGCCAAAAGCAGATTTGTGGAGGAGGACCAGATAGCGGCAAGGTCGGCAGGATCATTGTAGAAGTTCAAGTCTCCGTTGGGTCGCCATCGATGTCGGTGGATTGCACCCAGGCATAAGTAGCCTCACCCATCATTGGAACGGGGATACCAGGGACATCAACAATGGAAGAGCTGGGTAGTCGAACCATTGATTGATTGCCGGGCTGATACTGATCGGAAAAAGGTGCGGCGAACGGTGCGCCACCGCCAAGACTTCAGACATGTAGACCGCGTTTCCGATCGGCGTGAATTGCTGTCCCTGGTCCAAAGGCAGTGCCGCCCATCATGAATCCACCACCTGGAGCAGAGCCAAGTGAAGGGTTCCAGTCGCTGGATAGGGGGCGGCGCGGTCACACCCATTGGCAGCCAGGAACCAGAAGCGCCGAAAGCCGGTGACCATGCCCAGTCAATCGTCACCGCCTGGAAAAAGGCCTGGCAAATGATTGTTGTAAAGGTGTAGATCTCTCCCGGTTTGATCTCGTTCCAGGAGACTGCTGTGTTGTTTTGTTCGGACCCGGGTGGATGTCCGGAGCCACGGGTGAGTTAGCCATGACACTGAACCCAGGAAGCAGATGATCGCGGCAACTCTGCTGAATGAGAGAATCAGGCGAACCATTTTTCACCTCCATGAGATGAACGCCGGTTGGGGAACCGGTGAAGGTTGAAGATACATCTGTATATCAGAAGACTCAGTTCATGGTCGCCGGAACGATCAATGCAAAAAATGCACGGAAGTGATCCGGTGAAGCTTTCGATGGTGTATTGAGCGCTTAAAATGGAGTGGTGAAATAGTGACGACGGAGCTTGGCGAAACTTTTACCTGATCAGTCATTCACTCCAGACATAACGTAGCGTACCATGTCTTCGTTTGCAAGGAGAAAATGAGTGAGACGAGGAGAATCAACTAACAGAACCTGACTTACTCTTGTTCGGGAGTTGGATACCCGACAGGGCTAAGCCGATGACAATACATGCGCCGCCGATGCCACTGTGCATGGTGAACTGCTCTCCCAACTGTCCAGGCCGCCGCCGCCGCTCGAATACCGGCTCCAGTGCAAAGATAAGTGACACACGGAGTGGTGACGTGGCGCTGAGCAAACATCTGGATGACAAAAGGCAGAAAGTGTCGGAAAGAGGGCGAGAAAAATGATCGCACTCCAGGCAGCATTGGTGGTGACATCGAAAGAGCGCCCGGTGATTGCGGTCATGGCAATACTGCCCAGGCCAACCAATAGAAACTGCTGACAACTGATGGCGATAGGATCGACACCCGCCTTGATGTACTTATCGGAAAGCAACAAGTGCAGGGCGTAGGCCATCGAAGCGACGATCGTCAGCAGGTCGCCGATGTTGACTTCTTTCAGGCCGCCGGTGAGTATCCAAAGACCGACCAGCGATATGACCGAGGCGATGATCTCCATCAAAGTGGGGCGACGCCTGAAGAGGGTCACGAGAAAAACCGGCACCCAGAGAACAAACAGGCCGGTGATAAAGCCGGAGTTTGAGGCGGTGGTGTAATTCAGACCGACTGTCTGCGTGACATAAAGTGTCCAAAGAACAACGGCAAGAAAGAGACCTTGGCGAATATTCGGGAGAACCGGTTTACGTTTGATCAGGAGATAGCCCAACAACAGGCCACCGGCGATCAGAAAACGATAGCCGACCATAGTCACGGCATCGACGCCGGTCAGCGCTGATTTGACAATGACAAAGGTCGTTCCCCAGATAAGGGCGGCATAGAATAGTCCGGTGTCGGACCAAAACTGTAGTCGTCGAGAGGGGGATTGATTCATTGGCGTAACTTACTTCAGACAGAGAGGCGCAGCGCTACCGTGGTTTCCTGCGTGGGATCTTTTGGTTGAAGGCGCAGATTTCTTCTTCATGGAGCCACGGCGATTTTGGCTGCCATTGGAATTTCAGGTCAATACGGTCGCGGAAACCCAAAGTAGATCCCTTCGCTTTCGAGTAGACTGTGCTGGACTTCGTACCCTTCACCCGGCGGAGCGAGATCTTCCCTTCGCGATTAATAACGCGGAACCAGGGGAGTTTCTCGGATTCGGAGCAGCCATGTAGCACCCACCCGACAGACCGTGGGTCACGAGGATTGCCGGCCATTGCGGCGACCTGACCGTAGGTAGCAACCTTTCCGCGCGGGATCTTGCGGATCACCTGACAGATCGCTTTGACGACAGGAGATTTCGTCACCGCGATTTCTCTGTCAGATCGGTTGAAATGATCGGCGCGTAGATATCGGGGCGACGGTCTACGAACAGATCGTTGCGGGGGTTGACCGCTTTGTCGCGCGACTCTCTCGGATCGATATCAACGGTGATCACCGCTTCTTCCCTCTCGGACCGGTGACAATGACATTTCCGCGGACATCGCAGACGACCGAAAGGCCGGTGAAGTTGAGGCCTCCTTCGGAACCGATCCGGTTGGCGGTCACGACCGCAACTCTGTTTGTCATGGCATGTATAGGTACAGCGCGCTGACATTTGCCTGGAATGACCAGATTGGCAGGATGGCAAATGATATCCGCGCCTTTGAGGGCAAGCAGGCGCCAGACTTCGCCAAACCACCAGTCGAAACAGATCAACATGCCGATGCGGACGCCATTCACCTCAAAGACGGGCGCGCCGAGATTGCCGGGCTGGAAAAATCTTTTCGTTCAAATAGAGATGAAGTTTGCGATACTTGCCTATGACACCATCGCGAGTGAGCAGGATCGACGAGTTGTAGAGCTGTTTTCCATCGCGCTCGTTAAGGCCACTGACGATCGTGCAGTTATGCTGTCTGCAGAATGCATGGAGATAGCCGGTGAATGGGCCATCGATGACGGATTCAGAACTTGCCCACGCCTGTTCCTGCGAAGTGAAGTTGTATCCTGAATTGCAGAGTTCCGGCAGGACGACCAGATCTGAGCCGATCGCCTGAGGCATGAGACGGTCCAGGCTTTGCAGGGTGGCTTGCAGGTCGGCCAAAGCCGGTGCAAACTGAATGATAGTGATCCTCACAAGTATGCCCTCACGCATGGGGTGGTGCAGTTTCGACAGGCCCGACTGGACTCAATGTCAGGTCGGTTTGGGCGTGAGGCAACCACTTTTTCGAAAGCCAAAATTGGACAAGTTTACCCACAACAAGTGACCCGGGGCTATGCGTACCTAACAGGTGGCCCTGGTACGCAACCCGCAAGACACCTGGAGTGACCATGACTCGAATATTGATGGCAATTGCGTTGATCTCTCTGACCCTTCTCCCCCTTGAACTGACCTGGACCCGCATTTTCTCAGCAGAATTCTTCTATACCTTTGCGTTTCTTGTTCTTTCGCTGGCGATCCTGGGACTTGGATTGGGTGGTCTGATGTTGCGACTATGCAAGGCGGCGGATCGCGATCTGCTGTTAAGTCCTTATCTGGCAATCTCAGGGCTCTGCGCGCTGGTGGGGCCGATGCTGGTATTTCAATTGGGCCTCGATTTCTCGGCCCTCTTCGCCAGTATGGCAATGGTGGGAAAACTGCTGGTGACGGTTCTGATTCTGATGTCCGCGTTCTTTTTTGGCGGCATGGGGCTGGCCATGATCTTCAAGCGCCGTTCCGCAGAGATGCCCCACCTTTATATGGCAGATTTGATAGGCGCAGGGCTGGGACTGTTGGTTGGACTCTGGGGAATGAATCAATTCGGCACTCCGGTCGCATCGGTACTGGTAGCCCTGCCTATTCTGATGGCCTCGTTTCTGCTTGCCGCCGGATGGATCCGGATTCTCCCGGTAGTGTTGCGGTGGCGGTCTTTATCGTAGCTCCGGGGGGCGAACGGCGTCCCTCAACGGCCCCTCGACGGGAACATGCGCAGTGATCTACACGCACTGGGATGCCGTCTCTAAATTGAAAATGTACGACTATGGTCCGGACTATCGCGGATTGAATATAGATAATGTCGCCAATTCGCCGGTAAATCGAGTCGACGGAAAATGGGAAGATATCAATCCTGATTCCGGTTGAGTGGGGATCGATGTCTCCTATTTGATACAGCAGTTTGATTCCTGCAGATTCCTTTCGCTGGGATCCGGCGGCGGCGGTGATGTTTTGCAGGCATTGGTGGAAGGTGCGACTGAGGTTCACGCGGTTGAGGTCAACCCGCACATCAACTGGATGATGCTGAATGATGACACGACCGGTTACCACAAGGCGCCGTTCGTCCCCGATAGCAGTTGGAGCGTGGCACAGGTTGATTCAGCCAGAGCGGTGTATGATACGACACGGATGCTTTTTCGGTTGCGGAGTTGCCGGGAATCTCTATCGCGATCCACGGTGACTGTTAGTAACCGAAGATGCGCGCTCATATGTCCGGAAATTCGGGGTAAAAAAAAAAAAAAAAGAAAAAGTTTGAGTGTCATCTACTCGCTCAGTTCGAATAGCTGGGCGGCTCTGGCATCAGGCGCGTTTGCCCTGGCAAAGAACTATCTCTTACGACCGGGGCATTCGAGGATTTACTGGGAGGCTTTCCGACAGCGGCTTCCTGATGATGGAACATCAGGTATACACGCCGAGATTGGTATCAGAGGCATTGGCCGCGCTGGAGAACAGAGGTGCTCTCGGCGGAGCAAGCGGCATCTCTGACCCGTCGCGGCATATCGCGGTGTATGACTTGCCAAAATGCGGCGAAGATATTGCTTCTCTCGAAACGGCCGTTGACCGATTCACTTCGCTACTATGCGCTCCGGGCCGCTTACTCCGGAACGATTCGGCCAGATCCATCTGTTGTATCCTCCAGCGAACGAGTCATTGGCGAATAATCAAATCGCGCGGATCGTTAACGATGGCTGGCGAAAGCGCAGTTCACGAAGATAGATCTCTCCCCGTCTCCGACAACCGACCGTTTGTCGCGCAACTCGGGCTCTGGCGCAATTTGACCTCGGAGAATATGCAGAAGGTTTCAACTATGCCCGGAATTCTCCGGCTTTCCCTCTCGAAGGTGACGTTGTTGATCATTCTCGCAGTGGTGGTGGTGATCATTTTTGCCGGTCAACCTGATCCCTATCTGAGCAAGGGGAGCATCTCGCGGCAGGACCCTGGCTTTACTTCTTTGCGATCGGCGTGGGCTTCATGGCGGTGGAGGTGTGTTGATCCAGAAGTACTGTCGTTGTTGATCGGAGCCTCGCTGCATAGTATCGTGACCGGTGCTGTTGACTCTGCTGATCGCGTCTGGGATCAGGAGCCGGTGCGCGTCAGTTCTCAAATCGGACCGTATTTCTCGCAATTATTGGCTGGCTGTTGTTGGATGCTTTTGTCTTTCGATATTTGTTTGGGATGTTTGGCGGAATGCCGGTCTCGATCAGAATGCTGGTGGCGGTCATATTGATCGCGCCGGTCGGCTTTTTCATGGGGATGCCTTTCCCCAAAGGGACACTGCGAGTTGGCCCGCTGGTCGACTGGGAGTTCGCGGTCAATGGAGCAGCTTCAGTGCTTAGTTCCGGTACTGGCCGAGATGATCGCCATTAACTTTGGATTCAGTCTGGCCTAGTTTTGCGGCAATCCTCTACCTTATCGCCTATCTCTGCAGTGCGAACAAAGTGATTTGGCTCCCCTGATAGCCAAAATCACAAAAGAATCTATCAAATGCAGGGTCGGATGCGCTCCGACTCTGCATTTACCAGTAGTTGCCGATAGATATAGTTGAAAGCCACCGTTGACCACAGTCTCGCCGCGCGGTCGACATGAAACCAACTCGCCAGAACCAATTAATGTTGTCGCGGGGAAAAGAATGTCTACCGTTCACCACCAGTACAATCAGGGAAAAAAGCGGCAATCCGGAACGATCCTCAATTATTGCCTGGCACTACTGATCCTGGGCGTGGCTATCGTGGTCGTAGTTTATCTGAAATAGTCGAAACGGCT